>JAEUKL010000128.1 GCA_016793005.1 Rhodospirillaceae bacterium
TCGATAAAGTGGCGGCAGAAGGTTTTGCGGCCATGAAAGTGCCCGATCAAAACCACTGCGCCATTGCGGTGCCGATCATGGTGGGCGGTGAAGTGTTCGCCGTGCTGGGTGTAACGTTCTATCCCACCGCCATGACGCTGAAGCAGGCCGCCGACACCTTTGTGGGGCCCTTGAAAGAAGCCTCAAGCCGCATGGCCAAGCTGCTCAGCGATTGGCGCGCCGAACGCGCAGCTGCCGACAAGGACTAAGCTTCACCACTCAGGCTGGGCTTTATGCATCTGGAATTGTAACAGCCAGACGCGATTGTTCTATTTTATAAGTTATTGATATTTAAAAGAAATATCACACCAAAAATACATGACTGCGGGATATTGTTTGCATATAACGCAGCAATGCAGTCCTCTCTCTCCCAGCCCGACTCACGCTCGCGCCGCGCCATCGTGCTGTGCAACCTTGGCGGCGCCGACGGCCCTGAGAGTGTGCGCGGCTTCCTCTACAATCTCTTCAGTGACCGCAACATCATTCCGCTGCCGACGTGGATTCGCATTCCGCTCGCAGCGTTGATCTCGACCTTGCGGGCACCACACACAAAGAAGCTCTACGACAAAGTCGGCGGCCGCTCGATCCTGATGGAAGAAACACGCGCGCAAGCAACCGCCCTTGAAGCGGCGGCGGCAAAAGCCGGTTGGGATGTCAAAGTCATCATTGCGATGAACTACTGGCATCCGTTTCCGGCGGAGGCGATTTCCGAAATCAAAGCCTGGGGTGCCGATGAAGTTTTAGTCGTGCCGCTCTATCCGCAATTCTCGACCACCACATCGGGCTCGGTGTTGGAGCAATTGCGGGCGCAAGCAAAGATTCAAGGCCTCACCGCCAAAGTGCACTCGGTGTGCTGCTACCCGAAGCTTGCGGGCTTCATTGCGGGAATGGCTGATTTAATTGAGCCGGCGCTGCACCGCGCCGTAGCTGCGCGGCAACGTCCGCGCCTGCTGTTGTCGGCGCATGGCCTGCCGGAAAAAACCATCGCACGCGGCGACCCCTACCAGTGGCAGGTGGAACAAACCGCAGCCGCGATCCATCAGGAACTGATTGCGCGTGATGCGCAGTGGACCGGTCTGGATGTGGTGGTGTGCTACCAAAGCCGCGTCGGGCCGGTCGCATGGATCGGCCCCACCACCGAGGCCGAAGTGATCCGCGCCGGCCGCGATGGCTGTGCGGTCGTGTTGGCCCCCATCGCGTTTGTATCGGAGCATCTGGAGACAGTCGTTGAATTGGACGACGAATTGAAATCCGTCGCCACCGAAAACGGTGTGACACATTACGACCGTGTCTCTGCCATTGGCGTGCGGCCAGGGTTCATCGAGAGTTTATTGGCCTTGGCTGAGTCGGCACGGATGAACGGCCACGTCTGCTCGGACGGCGGGGCGCGGGTGTGCCCCTCGCGCTATCAGAAGTGCCCGCACTGGAACGAACAGCCACCATCTGCTCAACCTGCCCTGGCTTAAGTAGCGCATCGCTTAAGCCCGCGCCCACACCGCCCACCTCCTCACTCCTGCCATCCGGCCGCATTCCGACCGTGATGCGAATAACTCTTATTTGCTATTGACCGCCGCAAGGGCGGGATTTATGCAATTAAGACTGATTCGCAAATAAGTGTCCTCGGAGGTTCGGCCATGTTTCTGGTGAAAACGGCTCTGCTGAAACCGCTGTCTTCTGTGCCTGTCGCGGCACTTCTGATCGCCCTAACCGTCAATGCGGCCTCCGCATCGGCTATGGCCGGAGGCGTGATCGAGCAGGCGGTGCAGACGGCCACGGTTGAGCCCCAGCGCCAAGACAGCGGCCCGCGGTGTGTCCGCCCCTGCCGTCACCGCCCGTCGACGATGCGCTAACGTTGCGCGCCGAGAATCGGAGCGGCACATGAGCGAACAGATTTTCAGCAAAGCCGGCCCCTTAATGCAGCGTGCACAATCTGGCCGCGTTCTCCTGTCGCAGTTGTCGACGCCAGAACAGTTCCTGATCTCAGCCTTGCGGTTGTGGAACCAAGGCCGCCATGAGCAAGGGCCCTGCTGCTGCCGGAGTTTGCTGCGCAATGGATTTCAGGCCGCAGACCTATCGCAGGCGGCCTTTGAACATTTCGACAGCAGCCTCAGCGCCATTGCAGCAACGCAAATTGAATCCGCATCATGGATCGCCGCGCCGCGCCAGGCCGCACTAACACCATCGGAGCATCGGATTGTACGGATCGTCGCGCACTGCCAGCGCGATGACGTAGCGACGGCCTTAGGCGCATTGCGCAACTGGCTGCCGCCCACTACGGCGCGCGTCGTGCTGACAAGCATCTACGCGTTCGCACAGGCTTTTGCGAACGCAGGTCTGATTCTGCGGGGCGACGCGCACGCTGCACCCACCACGACCACCCGCGACAGTATTATTCCATTACGTCCACGCTCAATCCGACTGCACTGAGTTGGACGTAAACCAGCCCGGCAAACCCACACAGATCCGGCGCTGGAAAAGCCAGAGCAACGTACCGCCGACGCACGTTTCCCTCCTTTGTGTGCCGGTCTGGTGCGTTGCTCTGGGATTTTTTGCACCAGCGACGTCTCGCACACTGCGACTCGGGTTCTGAATTTTGTTTCAGACCTCATGCATACTTCACGTTTTCGCGCACCAGCATGTCGCGATGCCGCATGTCGCCGGAATTCGGCGTAACCAATTATAATCTAGGGATTTATTTTATCGGAAAACGATCAAAGGTTGCAGTGCACACCCTGAACGTTCTTTGATTGCTTTGTTTAGCGCGGAAAGGTTGAAAACATATCCCTAAAGTGGTTTGCTTTCGCCCCCTGATGCTCTCGTTAAAGGAGACTATGTCCCGTTCAGCTCCTTTTTCGTTACGGCTGGACAATCCCGGTGTCACGCTCATCGGGGGGGCTATTCTTGTGATTCTGGGTATTGCGGCCCTGCTGGCCGTCGAGCGCTGGTGGGACCGCGCACAGCGGCTTGAAACGGCCCAACGCGAAGCGGGCAATCTGGCCGAGATCATGATGGAACACACCCGCCAATCCATCGAGGCCGCCGATCAGGCATTGCAAGGGCTGGCCACCAGCATTGACAGTGCGCAGCTGGGCAATACCGCCGTCCAAGATGAAACCGACGGCCTTCTTCAACGCCGCGCAGAAGCGACACGCGGCGTATACCAGTTCCTGATCATCAATCCACAAGGCGCTGTGCTTCACAGTTCGTTCCCGAAGCCAGCAGAGAGTCTTGTCTTGTCGGCCAGCCCCGAAGTGCAAGGTGTGGCGGATCTGACAAACACAGAATTGTTTATCTCATCACCTTTTATGGCGCGCTATGGGCCCGCTGAAAACAAGCGTGTGTTCTTACTGATCAGGCGGCTCTCCGGCCCGAACGGCGGCACGGCGGCATACATTCAAGCGACATACTCTATCGACTGGTTGGAAAATTTTGCACGCGCCTTGAAGGTGGGCGCGCACGGTGCCGTGGGGCTGATCCACATGGACGGCACTGTTATGGCCCGCACGCCGCAAGGTGAGTCGTATTTCGGGCGGAACTATGCCGGCACTAGTTTCTTCAGCACGGTTACAGCCAACCCGAAGGCCGGGATTGTGCGCTCGGAGCCGACGACTGATCGCGGTGCGCGCTATACCGCATATCGGCAAATTCCAGGCACACCCATCGTTGTCTACGTCATCGGAGACTTGAGCGATATTTTGGCCCCGTGGTGGCGTGGCGTCGTCATCCAAGCAATCGGGCTTGTCGCATTCGCAACCATCCTGCTGGTCGCAACCTTAACGGTGCGCGCCGGCATTCAACGCGAGATCAAGACGCAAAGCACATACGCCGAACGTCTGGAGCGATTGGCGGCCGCATTCGGCGATCTCTTTGCGATCCGCAATCGCGATGCGTTGCTGAAACGGGTTACAGACGTCACACGCGATCTGATCCCCAGCCATCAGGCTATCATCAGCTTCAACAGCAATGCGGATTTCGCCCAAACCATTCACGCCGCATCACTGTCTGACAAGTATGCAGCCTGGAAGGATTACGCCGAAACGCCGGATGGGTCTGGTATCTATCGTATTGTCGCGGAAACCAACCAAGTCATGCGCATGACCCAGGCCGAGTTGGAAAGCCATCCGGCATGGCGCGGTTTTGGCAGCGCCAAAGACCGCCACCCGCCCATGCGCGGCTGGCTGGCTGCTCCGTTAAGGAATTCCACCGGCAAAAATTTCGGGTTGTTGCAACTCTCCGACCGGGCAGAGGGGGATTATGATGCCGCCGATGAAGCGATTTTAGTCCAAATCGCAAACGTCGTGTCGATAGCGCTTGATTCGCTGCGGCTGTCCGATGAGGCGGTGGAATTGGCCGCGCAAACCGCGCACGTGAACACAAAGATCGCCGGCGTGATGGCATCAATGTCCGACGGCGTGGCCGTGCTTGATTCAGAGTGGCGCTATACGTTTATCAATGATCGCTTTACCGAAATCACCGGGCTAACCCGGAACGACACCATAGGCACAACTGTATGGAAGGTGCTGGGTGATCGCCCGAACTTAAGCGAAACCGCGAAGCTGAACGCAGGCTATTTGCGCCGCTGCATGGAAACGCGCCAACCCGTAGAGTTTGAAGACTCCATCACGCCTGCGCCCGGCCAGTCGCGCAAAATCGAAATTCGCGCTGTCCCGACAGAAGATGGCCTTACCACTTACTTGCGTGACGTAACCGCGCGGCGTGACGCCGAGAACAGGCTGCTTCAGGCGCAAAAGATGGACGCTGTGGGCCAACTGACGGGCGGTGTCGCCCACGACTTCAACAATCTGCTGACCGTGATTATCGGCAATGCCGACATCCTCTCGGATCTTTTGGGATCCAACCCCGGGCCGGCACTGCGTTCGGCCAACCTGATCATGGGCGCCGCGCGCCGAGCGAGCGACCTGATCAAACGCCTGTTGGCCTTTGCACGCCGGCAACCCTTGGCGCCGCGCACGACCAAAATCAAAGCGCTTGTGTCGGAGTTGGAAAGCCTGCTGCGCCGGACACTCAACGAAAATATCGATATGGAGATCATTCAGGCCGACAACTTATGGTCGGCAAATATTGATCCCGTTCAGCTTGAAAACTCGCTGCTGAACCTTGTGATCAACGCGCGCGACGCCATGCCCCGCGGCGGGAAGTTGACGTTGGAGACATCGAACACCGATTTGGACGAAAGCTACGCCAAGCAGGCCGATATCGCCCCGGGCCAATACGTGATGGTGGCGCTAACCGATACCGGCACCGGCATGCCGCCGGATGTGTTGGCGAAGGCGTTCGATCCGTTCTTTACCACCAAGGAGCCCGGCCGCGGCACGGGTCTGGGGTTAAGCATGGTGTTCGGTTACGTCAAGCAATCGGGCGGCCACGTGCGCATCTACAGTGAAGTCGGCATTGGAACGACCGTTAAGATTTTCCTGCCCCGAAGCCAGGACGACAGCGTCAGCAATCCGGCCGAGGCCGTCGCAGCGTCCATCCCGAAGGGCAGCGAAACCGTACTGATGGTTGAAGACGAAGACATGGTGCGAGAGTTCGTGGCCGCAACGCTGGATGATCTCGGCTACAAGGTTAAAGCCTGCGGCAACGCCGCCGAGGCGCTGGCGGCAATCGACGCAGGATTTGCCCCAGACATTCTGCTGACCGATGTCGTGCTGGCCGGGATGATGAACGGCCGACAACTGGCCGAAGCCATGACACAACGCCTGCCCAAAATCGCAGTCTTGTATATGTCGGGGTATACCGAAGATGCCATTGTTCACCAGGGCCGCCTGGACCCGGGTGTGCACCTGATCAGCAAACCGTTCCGTCGCCAGCAGTTGGCGGAAAAATTGCGCCGCGTTGTCGAGCAACGCGCCAAATCGGCCGCGAGCGCAGCATGAGCGCGGCTACATAAGCCGTTGAAGCCCACAAGGCCGGGCCCCATACTTTGAGGGTCGCGTACGTTTGCAACCCTC
>JAEUKL010000137.1 GCA_016793005.1 Rhodospirillaceae bacterium
AGTGACCGCTAATTGAGATGTCTAAAAGAATCCCCCCCTCTCCCCTGCTTAAGGGGAGAGGGACGGGGTGAGGGGTTTAGGCTTTGTTCAGTTCAGCCGTATCGCGCTGTTCAAAGCCGTTGAACGTTTCTGACGCCGTGATGGGCTTCGTATCAACTGACGTGACGCGCGCCAGTGGCGGACCAGCGTGGCAATCGGCGATCAATTTATTGACGGCATCGGCGTGACCTTGCGCAACCGCTTCAACGCGGCCATCGGTAAGATTGCGCACCCAACCCGTGAGACTGAGTTTGCGCGCGGTGCGTTGCACCCAGGCGCGGTAACCCACACCCTGCACACGACCTGTGATGAGAAGATGCAGCGTGGTGATTGCAGTCATGCCTTCACCACGCCGATAAATTACGCGAATTCGATGATGATCTGGTCGACAGCCAACGAAGCCCCAGACGCCTGGTGAATTTTCTTCACCTGTCCATCGCGTTCAGCCTTCAGCACGTTTTCCATCTTCATCGCTTCGACGATGGCCAGCGTTTCGCCCGCCTTCACTTCTTGACCCTCAGATACTGCAACGTTCACCAACAAGCCCGGCATGGGCGACAGCAGGAACTTCGACATATCGGCGGGCGGTTTGAACAGCATCAGCTTGTTCAGTTGCGCTTCGCGCTCGGTCAGCACCTTCACGTCCATTTGCGCGCCAGCATGGAACAGGCGGTAACCCGCGCCACGACGGTCGATCTGGACTGTCACTTCGCTTTTGGCTTTGCCTTCGGCCACGACGGCGTTGAACAGCGCTTGGCCATACGTCCAGGCGCTGGAAATCTTCACGGTCTTGTTGCCGACGGTCGCGATGCCGCTGGCCGGCCCTAAGTTCGGGTCTTGGCCCGCTTCGGGGTGGGCCGCCACATCGGCCTGGTGCGAGACCAAGTTCTTGCCCTCGCCCTGCACCACGAACCAGCTTTCAGGGATTTCGCGGGCATGGCCTGCGATCTGGCCCGAGATGGCGTTGGCCCGCATTTGATAAGCGTTGTGAACGAGCGCCGCGATGGCCACCAACAACGTCGGGTCTTTGGCGGGCAAGTCCTTGGCCGAGAAACCATCGGGGTATTCTTCGGCAATAAAGTTGGTGGAAAGCTTGCCGCTTTCAAACTTCTTCTTGCCCATCAACGAAGCGAGGAACGGAATATTGTGGCTGACGCCACGGATGTAATAGGCATCCAAGGCTTCACGCATGGAGGCAATCGCGTCGTCGCGAGTCTTTCCATACGTGATGAGCTTGGCGATCATCGGATCGTAGTAGACGGATATTTCGCCGCCTTCATAGACACCCGTATCGACACGCACTGTCTTGCCTTCCACCGGCGGCACATAACGCACGAGGCGACCAGTCGACGGCAGGAAGTTGCGGTACGGGTCTTCGGCGTAGACGCGGCTTTCCATGGCCCAGCCGGTCAGTGTCACATCTTTCTGCGCAAACGGCAGCTTTTCGCCGTAGGCAACGCGGATCATCAGTTCCACCAGATCAAGCCCCGTCACCATTTCGGTGACCGGATGCTCCACCTGCAGGCGCGTGTTCATTTCCAGGAAATAGAAATTGCGCTTCTGGTCGACGATGAATTCCACTGTGCCGGCCGAGACGTACTTCACGGCCTTCGCCAACTGCACGGCCTGCTCGCCCATGGCTTTGCGCGTCTTGGCATCCAGGAACGGCGACGGCGCTTCTTCGATCACCTTTTGGTGGCGGCGTTGGATCGAGCATTCGCGCTCGCCCAGATACACCGTGTTACCTTTGCGGTCGGCCAGCACCTGGATTTCGATGTGCCGCGGCTGCTCGATGTAGCGCTCGATGAATACGCGGTCATCACCGAAGGATGATTTCGCTTCCGAGGTCGCGCGCTCGAAGCCTTCTTTCACTTCGCCGGCATCGCGGGCAATACGCATGCCCTTACCACCACCACCGGCGGAGGCTTTGATCATGACCGGGAAGCCGATCTCTTTGGCGATCTTCAAGGCATGGTCGACGTCTTTGATAACGCCGTTGAAGCCCGGAACAACGTTCACCTTCGCTTTGACGGCGAGCTTCTTCGACTCAATCTTATCGCCCATGGCTTCGATGGCGTGGGCATCGGGGCCGATGAAGGTGATCTTCGCCTTCGCCAGCGCCTCTTGGAATTTACGGTTTTCCGAGAGGAATCCGTAACCCGGATGCACAGCCTCAGCGCCGGTCTGCTTGCAGGCTTTGACGATGCGCTCGATCTGCAAATAGCTTTTGGCGGTCGGCGCCTCACCGATGTGTACGGCCTCGTCGGCCATTTGCACGTGCAGCGCGTCCTTGTCGGCGTCGGAGTACACAGCCACCGTCTTGATGCCCATCTTGCGCGCGGTCTTGATGACGCGGCAGGCAATTTCACCCCGGTTGGCGATCAGAATTTTTTTGAACATGGTCTTTTGTTCCCAGCACTCTTTTTTGTTCGCAGCACTCAGTGCGTCGTTAGCCCCTCCCCCGTGTGGGGAGGGGTTGGGGTGGGGGTTAGTTCCGCAGCGATAGTCGCCACGACGCCCTCAAGGTTTCCCAAAACTTCGTTATTCCAAAACCGCAAGACGCGGTAACCCTGCGTCACAAGCCATTCGGTGCGGCGTTGATCGTGAATCCGGTCGGCGGCATTTGCATGCTGGCTGCCATCAACTTCGACAACCAGCTTTGCCGCGTAACAGCAAAAGTCGACGATGAAACGGCCAATCGGCGCCTGCTTGCGAAAATGCAAACCGCGCGTTTTCAATTCTCGCAGGCGCGCCCACAGCAGGCGCTCTGCCGGCGTCATGTCCTTACGAAACGCGCGGGCGCGTTCGTTGGCCATCAGCCCCCCACCCTTTGTCCCTCCCCACGAGGGGGAGGGAAATCCGATCTCACATTCACTACTGTGCATGCAGCACTCACAGCGGAATGTTGCCATGCTTCTTCCAAGGATTTTTGATGTCCTTGGTTTTCAGCATGTTCAGCGACTTGCAGATGCGGCGGCGCGTGCCGTGCGGCATGATCACGTCGTCAATGAAGCCGTAGTTGGCGGCCTTGAACGGATTGGCGAAGTTTTCTTCGTATTCCTTGGTGCGCGCGGCGATCTTCTCTTTATCGCCGATATCCTGACGGAAGATGATCTCGACCGCGCCCTTGGCACCCATGACGGCAATTTCAGCGGTGGGCCAGGCGAAGTTCACGTCGCCGCGCACGTGCTTGGAACTCATCACGTCATAAGCGCCGCCGTAGGCTTTACGCGTAATGACGGTGATCTTCGGCACTGTGGCTTCAGCATACGCATACAGAAGTTTCGCGCCGTGCTTGATGATGCCGCCGTATTCCTGGTCGGTGCCCGGCATGAAGCCCGGCACGTCGACGAAGGTGACAATGGGGATGTTGAAGCAATCGCAGAAGCGCACAAAGCGCGCCGCTTTGCGTGAGCTGTCGATATCCAAGCAGCCCGCCAGCACCATCGGCTGGTTGGCGACGATGCCGACCGTTTGGCCTTCCATGCGGCCGAAGCCACAAATGATGTTTTTGGCGAAGTGCTCGCCCACTTCGAAGAAGTCGCCCTCGTCCACGACCTTCACGATCAGCTCTTTCATGTCGTAGGGCTTGTTCGGATTGTCGGGGATCAGCGTGTCGAGCGAGTAGTCGTCGCGGTCCGGCGGATCGGTGCAGGGCACCACCGGCGGCTTTTCTTTGTTGTTGAGCGGCAGGAAATTCATGAGGCGGCGCAGTTGCAGCAGCGCATCAACGTCATTCTCGAACATGCCGTCCGAGACACCGGACTTGGCCGAGTGCGTCATGGCCCCGCCCAATTCTTCCTGCGTCACCGTTTCATGCGTCACGGTTTTCACGACGTCGGGACCGGTGACGAACATGTAGCTGGTGTCCTTCACCATGAAGATGAAGTCGGTGATAGCGGGCGAGTATACTGCCCCACCGGCACAGGGGCCCATCACCATCGAAATCTGCGGCACAACGCCCGAGGCCAGCACGTTCTGCAAAAACACATCGGCGTAGCCGGCCAATGAACTGACGCCTTCCTGAATACGGGCACCGCCGGAATCATTCAGGCCGATCACAGGTGCGCCCACCTGCACGGCCTTTTCCATGATCTTCAGAATTTTCTTGGCGTGTGATTCAGAAAGCGAACC
>JAEUKL010000144.1 GCA_016793005.1 Rhodospirillaceae bacterium
GGACAGACGACAACTATCGCCGCGCTTCGGTACTGTCGGCACTCTCCAGCCGCCTCGATGCTCATTGCAGCGGCAGCGCCGTGGCCACAGCCCCGAAAAAAATAAAGGCCGCACGCGATTACCTGAAGGCGGTCCGGATGCCCAAGGTCATGACGGATGCCGCCTATGCCAAAGCATTCCACGCCGAGCAGCAACGCCTTCACGACCTTCAACGCGAAGCGCGGGCAAAAGGCGTTTCAACCATCGTGGTTTTTGAAGGCTGGGATGCCGCAGGCAAAGGCGGCGCCATTCGCCGCCTCACGTTCGCCCTGAACGCACGCGATTACAAAGTGGTGCCCATCTCAGCGCCCAACGAAGAAGAGCAGCGGTATCATTACCTGTGGCGCTTCTGGCGGCGGCTGGCGCGCGCCGGCGATATGACGGTCTTTGATCGCAGCTGGTATGGGCGCGTTCTGGTTGAGCGCGTTGAAAAACTGATCGACAAACCGACGTATGTACGCGGGTACAGCGAGATCAACACCTTCGAGCGCCAGTTGCATGAAGGCGGTCACGTCATTGTGAAGTTCTGGCTGCACATCACCAAAGCGGAACAGAAACGCCGCTTCAAAGAACGCCGCGAGACGCCTTACAAGTCGTGGAAATTGACCAAGGACGACCGCCGCAATCGCAAGAAGTGGAAAGCCTACGAACGGGCCGTGAATGACATGCTGGAAAACACATCGCCTGCAACTGCGCCGTGGACTGTGATCGGCGCGAATGACAAGCAACGCACGCGGATTACAGTATTACAAACGGTGTCTGATGCATTGGCGCGCGCCCTTCGGCAACACGCTGGAAAGAACCGGCGCCAACAGCGGCAAAAGTTATAATAAAACATGTGTTTCTGCTGCTCGTTATACGAGCAATGTTAAAAAGCCTCGGGTTTGTGATGTTTTTTCTGAATACATTTTTCTGGAAGGCGACCCTTCGCTTGGTATAGTCGCCCCTGCGCCCTTTGGGCCAAAAGTATACATTCAAGCCATTTCGGGCTTCAACAGGCCAGGCTTCAACAGGGACGTAGTGTTCACAAGGAACATAGTGGGAGACGTATGAGCTCAGTGACTGAGAATGCCCCGAGCGCGGCTAATTCGAAAGCGACGGGCCAAGATTTCATTGCCGGCCTGATGCCTTTGCTTCTGCAACTCCGCAAGCTCGCCTGGCTGCTGTTCACCGTGACGACCCTGCTGTTCTTCCTGCTGCGTGCAGCGGGCGACCCGGCCTTGGTGCTTGCGGGCAACGATGCAACGCCTGAACAATTGGCTGCAATCCGCGCGCAGTACGGCTTGGATCGTCCGCTGATCATTCAGTACTTCTCTTATATGTGGAACGTGCTGCAGTTCGACTTCGGCAAGTCGCTCGCCAGTTCCGAGCCCGCTCTTGAAAAAGTGCTCGATATGCTGCCGCGCACGCTGCATCTGGCAGGCATGGCTATCGGCTTCACGGCGTTGATCGCCATTCCGCTGGGCTCATGGTTGGGCTTCAAGCCCGAGAACCCGGAACGCCGGGCGGTCTCGGGCTTTTTGTTTATCATGCAGGGCGTACCGGGCTTCGTCACCGCGCTGGTGTTGATCCAGGTCTTCGCCGTGAACTTACGGCTGCTACCTTCTTTGGGTTATGAAGTTGCTGATCCGCGGACGTGGATTTTACCGACCGCCAGCTTGGCGTCGTTCTTGTTCCCAAGCCTGACACGCGTTGTCGCGGCTAACGTCGCGGAAGCCATGCGCGAAGATTACATTCGCACCGCACGCGCCAATGGCGCCACTCAGTCCGAGTTGCTATGGGGCCACGCCGTGCCCAACGCGCTGCTGGGTGCGGCCGCCTTGATCGGCACGCAGTTTGCCTTCCTGCTGGGCGGCAGCGCGATCATCGAAACAATTTTTTCTTGGCCTGGCATGGGCTGGTTGTTGCTGGAATCAGTCCAGACGCTCGACTTCCCGGTGGTGCAAGCTTTGGCGTTCATGATCGCCATCATGGTGTTCAGCGTGAATGCGTGCACCGATCTGGTGTTCAGATACCTCGATCCGCGCCTGCGTACGAAGGGGGCGTAAGTCGATGTCTGACGTGAAATCCAATCCCGCCGCGATCATTGACGCGGCAAAAAATGAAATGAACCCCTTAAGCGTTCAGGGCCGGTTCAATCGTGCGAAGCTGAAGCAAGTTGCCAACGTTGAAATCGTCATCGCGTTCATCTTGTTCACCATCATCGTCGTGTTGGCGCTGTTTGGTTCGTTCTTCCAAACCCACGACCCGATGCAGGGCGACCTGATGAAGCGCTTTTATAAGGTCGGCCAGGACGGCTATATCCTGGGCAGCGACCACCTGGGCCGCGATTTGTGGAGCCGCGCGGTCGCCGGACTGCAATGGTCGATGGCCTGCGCGCTGACCGCCAACATCATCAACCTCATGATCGGTACGACCTTAGGCCTGATGGCCGCCGAGCGTGAGGGCTGGGCCCGCACCATTATTCGTCAGATCACAGACACTTTGCAGTCGTTCCCCTTCATGGTGGTGGCGATTGTCGTGGTGGTGATCGTCGGTCACGGCTTCATTCCGCTGGTCATGACCTTGGGCCTGCTGTCATGGGTGGTGTTCATGCGCGTGGTGTACGCCGAAGCCACGTCGATCTATCAGCGCGACTACGTGAAAGCCGCGCGCATTGCCGGTGTGAACCGCTTTGCCATCATGTTCGGCCACGTTCTGCCGGGCGTGCGGGCATCATTGTTCGTGATCTTCGCGTTCCACTTCGCGGGCTTGCTGATCGCGGAAAGTGCGTTGTCGTTCCTCGGCATTGGCGCACCCTTGGGCGTGCCAACGTGGGGCAACATGCTGGCGGAAAGCCGCCAATACCTGCTGAAAGCTCCGGGCATGCTGCTGGTGCCTGCCGGCGCCATTGTGATGGCCGTGATCACCATGAACTTGGTGGGTGATGGCATCGCCAGCTTGTCGCGCAAGCGCGGCCGCAGCATCGACGTTTAAGTATCGACGTTTAATACAGGCGAAGCATCAGATGAGTACCAATCCTGTCGTTCATGTCGATAACCTGGCGCTGCATTTCGTCAGCGCCGACTCTGTTGTCGAAGCCCTTAAAGGCATCACGCTAAACATCGGCCCCGGCGAAGTGGTCGGCATTGTGGGTGAGTCGGGCTCGGGCAAATCCGTCACCGCGCTCAACATGCTGCGCCTGCTGCCGCGCGGTAAAACCAAAATCCCGCACGGCGCCGTGTCCGTACTTGGCCGCGACGTGCTGGCCATGGGCGAGAAGGAACTGCAAAAAGTTCGCGGCGGCGAAGTTTCGATGATCTTCCAAGAGCCCATGACGGCGCTCAATCCGGTGCTGCGTGTGCGCGAACAGATGTTCGACGTGATTTTGCGCCACCAGAAGATCACGCCGGCGGCAGCCGAGAAGCTGTCGATCCAGTTGCTGCAGGACATGAAGATCCAAGACGCCGAGCGGGTCTTCAATGCCTATCCGCATGAATTGTCGGGCGGCATGCGCCAGCGCGTGATGATCGCCATGGCGTTTTCGTGCCAGCCCAAACTGATTGTCGCGGACGAACCCACCACGGCTTTGGACGTTACTGTGCAGGCGCAGATTCTGAACCTGTTGAAAGAGCGCGCCAAAGCCACGCAAACATCGGTGATGTTGATCACCCACGACCTGGCCGTCGTGGCGCAGCTCTGTGACCGCGTCTATGTTATGTACAAGGGCAAGATCGTCGAGGAAGGTGTGACCCGCGATGTGATCGGCGACCCGCAGCACATCTACACACGGGCGCTGCTAAACGCCCTGCCCGAAGGTAAAACCCCAAAGTCGCGTCTGGAAACCGTCGCAGCCGCGATGATTGAAGGCGGCGACAAAGTGGCCGCCACGCCCATCACCGCCTCGGCGCAGGCGGGCTTTACGCAGTTTGGCCGTGCACAGCCGCTGTTTGAAGCCGTGAACGCCACCGTCCGTTACGCCAAGAAGTACAACTTCTTTGGCCGCCCCATCAGCTACAACACCGCTGTCGATCATGTGAACTTGAGCCTCTACGAAGGCGAAACACTGTCGATCGTGGGCGAGTCAGGCTGCGGTAAAACTTCGTTCGCCAACTCCATTGTCGGGCTCGTCCCTCTCGCGGAAGGCGAACTGCGCTATAAAGGCAAACGCCTGCAGGACCACGACGAGATTACGCGCCGCGAAGTACAGATCGTGTTCCAAGATCCGCAAAGCTCGCTTGATCCGCGCTGGCCCATCTGGCGCATCATGACCGAGCCGTTGACCGTGGGGAAAACGCCCGGTCGCAGCGAACTGCGCGAAACGGCTGAAGGTTTGTGCCAGCTTGTCGGCCTTGATCCGCGCTCCATCGACCGCTTGCCGCACGAATTCTCGGGTGGACAGCGCCAACGCATCGCCATCGGACGCGCCTTGTCGGTGCACCCACGCTTGTTGCTGCTCGATGAGCCAACATCGGCTTTGGACGTATCGGTGCAGGCGCAAATCCTGAACCTGCTGCTCGACCTGCAGGAGAAGTACCAGCTGAGCTACCTGTTCATTTCGCACAACGTTGCGGTGGTGCGTCACATCTCGGACCGCGTCGCCGTGATGTACATGGGCAAAGTGGTCGAGTCCGGTACAGCAGAGCAAGTGCTGACCAACCCGACCGACGCCTACACGCGCACCTTAATGGAGGCCGTGCCGACCTTAGAGCGCGCCTTCGCCGCCGCCTAAAACCAGGCTTTGACGATGTTCTAGAAGCACCCGCCCTGACCGGCGGGTGTTTTTTTGCGGGATTTTGAAATTTGTTTTGCGACCGAGACACAAAAAGCGCTGCCCCCAAGCCGCCGACAATGCTTGAAATCAACCGGCGGTAAGCGGGTTGCCATGAAGTCCGCCCATCCAAGCCGACTGGACAGGCATGTTGTTTTAATTGAGATTTTTAAGGCTTTTACGCGTCGGCCCCAAAGTCATCCTCCCCGCAATTGCGATACGCGGCTTTACACAGCAAGGCCCTCGGAACCGCGGGTTTCGCTGTAGCCTGCACGACGCCCAGCCGCAACCAAGCCCTAAGGGTTGGCGTTGTTATGGCATCTGCAACGATTAGCGTTCTAGGCTATGATTTGCAGATCAGTGCGCCGCTTGGGTTTGACCGGGCGCGGCGCTTTGAAGGTTTAAGAGCGAACGCTAGATTTGAGAACAAACGATAGGTTTGAGAGCGAACGTCAGCAGACAGAAGGTTAACTGCAGACAGCGATTACGTGGCTGAAGAACCGGCCATCCCTAGGGGAGCTAAAATGAACATATCACGCCGTGATATCCTCCGGACTGCAACCTCAGGCGCCGCGATGGCCACCATCGCGCCAGGTTTCAAGGTCGCGTTCGCGCAGCAAGCCGCGACAACCAAAGACATCCTTGTGGTGATTTACCTGCGCGGGGCCGCCGACGGCCTGCAAATGGTCGCGCCCGCCGGAGACGCCAACTACATCGCCAACCGCCCCACTATCCGCGTGCAGTCCAGCGGCACAAATGCCGGCTTGGGTGTCGGCACTTTAGGGGGCGTGGATTTCTACCTTCACCCCGCCAACACTGAACTGAAAGCCATTTACGATGCGGGCAAACTGGCCATCGTTCATGCGGTGGGTTTGCGCACCGACAACCGCAGCCACTTCGAATGCCAGGAGCGCATGGAACTCGGCGCGAACCACACTGAAGCCACGCCGGACGACGGATGGCTGGCGCGTCACGTTAAAAACTTAAGCGGCACGCACAGCACCTTAAGCACAGTATCGCTGGCCACGAACAATCCGGAATCAATGCTGGGCTACAGCGGCGCGGTTGCCATTGCCAGCACGTCGGGCTTCAACGTCAGCGGCGGCACCAACAACGCAAACATCATACGCGCGCTCAATACCGGCAGCAGCACCCAATACGCCAAGACATCCGTGCAAACGCTGGATGCCATCAGCACGGTTCAGACAAACTTGGCGACGCTGCCGACGGACAGCACCAACTACGGCTATCCGGGCGGCACGCTGACCAACACACTGCGCTCGCTGGCCACGCTGATCCGGCTGAACGTTGGTCTGGAAGTTGCCCACATCGATGTGGGCGGTTGGGATCACCACAACAACCTGAACAGCGAGTTCAACACACGCGCCACGGACCTCGCCCGCTCGCTCGGCGGATTCTGGCGTGAAATCGCAGCCTCACAAAACCGCGTGACGATCATTACCATGACCGAGTTCGGCCGCCGCTTCCGTGAAAACGCCAGCCAAGGCACCGACCATGGCTCCGGTAGTTTCATGTTTGTGATGGGCGGTAACGTCAATGGCGGCAAGATGTACGGCACATGGCCGGGCCTGGCGGCCAACCAGTTGTTCAACGGCGACCTGGATACGACGACCGATTACCGCCGTGTCGTCAGTGAAGTCCTGGCCAAGCGCCAGGGCGCCAAGGCGCTGAATAAAGTGTTCCCGACCATCAAGTACGACCCCATGGGGATCGTGACGGGTGACGACACCGGCGTTGTCGGCGGCTCATCCAGCGCGACCTAAGTTTTGCAGAAGCAAACATCGGCACAGAAGAGGCACACATGGCGATCCTTCCCGAAACCAAAAACCCGCAACTGATTGCGATTGACCGCTGCACCTTCGGTGCGCGCCCTGCCGATTATGCAAAAGTGTGGGAACTGGGATGGTCCGGCTGGGTCAATGATCAACTGAGCCCTCCGGAAGGTCACGACCCCCTTACCTCGCAGCTGTTAAGCGAAGCCACGCTGCGCATCACCTACGGCGCGCAAGACAACGCCCAAGGCGTATGGCCCGCCGTCGATGAAGACCGCCCGCTGCAAACCCTGGGCATGGACAACGTCGAGCTTTACAAAATCTATGACGATGTGACTCGCCTGCGTGTGCTGCCGACGGCCGAAATCACGCGCATTGCGCAGGAAGTTGTGGCAGCGGCATGGATCCGCAACACCCACAGCCCCTATCAGGTGCGCGAATTCCTGGTGGATTTCTGGCACCGCCATTTCAACGTCGCAACCGGCGAAGGCCAGCTTGTGCAGTTCATGCTGCCCGAATACGACCGCGCCATCCGCAAGTATTCCCTGGGCAACTTCACAGACTTGGTCACAGCGGTTGCGAAGTCTGCGGCAATGCTGTTTTACCTCGATAACGCCGTCAGCCGCGCCACGACGCCGAACGAAAACTACGCCCGTGAGCTCTTGGAACTGCACACCATGGGTGCGGATGCCTACCTGGGCGTGACAACGCCGCCATGGACCGGGACAGGCCCTGAACCGACGGGCACCAGCTCACGCGGCTTCTCGGACCAGGACATCTTACAGGCCAGCCGTGCGCTCTCGGGTTGGACCGTGGGCATGGGCCAACGCATCAGCTCGACACGCTCGCTGCCCGCCGATGGTGCGTTCGTTTACGAACCGACGTATCACAATCGCAACGCCACCACCTTCCTGGGCGTAAACTTAGCCTCGCTTCAACCTGCCGCCAACGCAGCCGATCAATCAGGCGGCATCCAACAGGGCTTGAAGGTCATCGAGTTGGCCAGCCAGCACGAAAAGACCGCGAAGTTCATGGTCGGTAAATTAGCGCATCGCATTTTCGGCGATAATCCGCCGCAGGATTTGGTGGATGCCGCGGTGAAGGTCTGGATGGACAACCGCAAGGCCCCCGACCAGATCAAGCAGGTGCTGAATACAATTCTGCAGTCGCATTACATCTGGGAAGGCCCGGTCGCCAAGGTACGCCGTCCTTACGAGAAAATGATCGCCTTCGCGCGCGTCATCAACGCCCGCATTCGCCCGACCTCAATGATCAACACGGCCTTTGCCTCCACCAAGGACTCGTTGTTCCAGTGGGCCGCGCCCAACGGCTGGCCCGACGATAACGAGTACTGGCTGAGTACGGCCGGATTGATGACACAGTGGAACAATTCACTGACCGCCATGAGCAACGGCGTACTGAGTGTGTCGTTACGGCTCGAGTCAGTTCAAACCACGTCCGTTGCGACACTGCTCGATGATTGGATCGGCCGGATGATCGGCTATCAGATTTCGTCAGCGGGCTATGCGTCTTTGCGGCAGATGGTCAGCAGCAGCAATGGCATCATGTCGTTTCTGGGCAGCGGATCGGCCAGCGTGCAGACACAGGAAAACGAACTGCGGCGACTGGTGGCGCTGATCTCAGCCGCGCCGGAGTTTGCTTATCGTTAAAGTTTGTCTGCCGCTAGTGGCGGGAATGGTGCGCAGCGCTATCAGGGCAGCCACTGACCCCGATCCATTCGTAAATATCGGTTGAAGCTGACTCGCACTTGCCGCATGTGCCGCAAGGTAAATGGTCTTTCAGACGGCGTACGCGCCCTTTGCTCATCCACAGCGCCAGCAAACCTTCAATGGCCTGGTTCTCCATGCCGAAGTGGCTGGCAAGATCCGTCACTGACGCCCGTTTGCGGTCCGACAGATAATCACGAAGATCAGTCAGGAGCATGAATGCCCTCCTACTCCGCGGGGCTTAACGACGGGCCGCGCTGCTCACGACGGCCGGCGATAAACAGCACAACAACGCCTGTTGTAATGATGCCAACGATGATCGCAATCCACATGGTTGCCGTGCCGGGATCACGCGCGAACGTGCCGATTTGATAGGTCAGCACGCCAAACCCCCAACCCAGCGCGGTCGAATACAAGGCCACAAAGGCAGTCCAGCGGGTGGAAAGCTCACGATAGTAAGCCGACAGCGCCGACATGCATGGCGAGTAGAGCAGAATTGTAATCAGGTAGGCGAATGCGCCAATGCCGCCATCGAATTTCGAGGCAATGATATCGAAGGTCCCGCGTGCGACTTCTTGTTTTTCAGCCGCCTCATCCAGGTTGTCGGCAGACACAACATCAAGCCCCAGAGGATCGAGGATACGGTCTGCCAGGTCAGCCAGGTTGGCGGGGATGGTAGCGAAGGCATCACCCACGCCGCCCCAGAAATCGAACGCATCATCCTTGCCGCCCGCGTCCGCGTCATCGGCGGCCATTTGGGTGTAGAGCGCGTCCAGTGTCCCCACCACCACTTCCTTGGCGAACAGGCCGGTGAACAAGCCCACAGCCGCGGGCCAATTGTCTTCGCGGATGCCCATGGGCTTGAACACCGGGATCAGACTCTCGCCCACACCGGCCAGTACTGAATTTTCAGTATTTTCGTTACCGAAGCTGCCGTCGCGGCCCCACGAATTCAGAAAGGTCAACACCACCGCCACCATGACGATGAACTTGCCGGCTTTAAAGACGAACGACTTTAAGCGCTCCCACGTGCGGATCAGCACGCCGCGCAAGGTGGGACGGTGATAGAGCGGAAGCTCCATTAAAAACGGCGCGGACTGGCCCGACAGCACGGTGTTTTTCAACAACAACCCCGTCATCACGGCAAAGGTAAGGCCGATCAGGTACAGCAGGAAGACGATGTTCTGCCCGCCGACGGGGAAGAACACGGCTGCAAACAGCGCATAGACGGGCAACCGCGCGCCACACGACATGAAATGCGACATCACGGCCGTAAGTACGCGGTCACGGTGGTTATCCAGCGTGCGGGTCGACATGACGGCGGGCACCGTGCAGCCGAACCCCACCATCATCGGCACGAAGGATTTTCCGGGCAAACCCAGTGCGCGCATGAAGCGATCCATAACAAAGGCCGCGCGCGCCATGTAGCCGCTATCCTCAAGCACCGAGAGAAACAGGAACAAACAGCCGATGACGGGAATAAACGTGCCGACGGTTTGAATACCGCCGCCGACACCACCGGCCAGAATCGTCACCAGCCAATCCGGTGCGCCAACAGCCTTCAGGACGTGGCCAAAGCCGTCCACCAGGATGACGCCGCCCAAGATGTCGAAGAAATCAATGAAGGCGCTGCCCACGTCGATAGTGAACAGGAACATCAGGTACATGACGCCTAAGAAAATCGGGATGCCCAGCACACGATTGAGCACGACCGCATCAATGCGGTCGGTGACGGAGCGGCCAACAATGCGGTCGCGGCGCACGACAGCGTCCACCAGTTCATGGGCCAGCGTAAAGCGGCGATCAGCGATCAGGATGTCGGCGTCATCGTTAGTCGCTGCCAAGATCCGCGCTTGCGCATCACTGGCCGCCTGGCGCGTCTCGGGCGAGACGCTACTGACGATGCTGGAATCCCCTTCCAGCAGTTTCACGGCGGCCCAACGACCATTGGTGGGATCAGCCGAAGCGCTTTGCGGCACCAGCGCCGCCAAGGTTTTGATCTCAGCCTCAACAGGGGCCGCAAAGTCGATGGCCAGGGACGGAACGCGAGGGTTCTTCTCAGCCGCGACAATTTCATCCTTCAACTGCGCAAGGCCTTCGCCGGTCGGCGCCACAACACCGATCACCGGCACGCCCAACTTGGCCTGTAGCGCTTTCAGGTCAATGGTCAGGCCCTTCTTGCGCGCCGCGTCCATCATGTTCAGCGCCACGATCATGGGCACGCGCATTTCGATCAACTGTGTCGTCAGATAGAAATTGCGCTCTAAGTTCGAGGCATCGAGGATGTTCACCACCACATCGGCGCTCTGGGCCAGGATGTAGTCGCGCGCGATGCGCTCGTCGATGGAACTACCGCCAGCTACCGCAAGTGAATATACACCCGGCAAGTCGTCCACATGAACTTTGCGATCTTGATGCGTGAAGTGGCCTTCCTTGCGGTCCACCGTCACGCCGGGCCAGTTGCCGACCTTCTGGTGCGCGCCGGTCAGCGCATTGAACAGCGAGGTCTTGCCGCAGTTGGGGTTGCCAACAATGGCGATGCGCAGTTGAGCGGAGGCAGTGTTCATGTTTGGTCCGCCGCTTCTTTCTCAACCATAACTGCGTCTGCTTCGCCCTTGCGTAAGCTGAGTGCAAATCCGCGAACGCGCAGTTCCAGCGGATCACCCAAGGGCGCCACGCGCTCGACCGACACCAGCGTGCCCGGCGTCAACCCAAAGGCCAACAACTTCTCGCGGTATCTGCGATCCGTGCGACCCAGCGCGACCACACGCGCGCTTTCCCCGACGTTGAGCGAGCCTAGCGAAACGTGCCGCGATGAAGACATCTGCGAAGACATAACCAACCCGAAATTTGACCTGCCGCGACGACGCATCATTCTGAATCGCGTCTGACGTGCTCATCTCTTAGCGTTAATCGTGCGGCAGAAACTTGATCTAACATGGATATAGTGCAACTGAGAATGGCTCGCAATTAC
>JAEUKL010000159.1 GCA_016793005.1 Rhodospirillaceae bacterium
GGCGCGTGAAATCTGGCGCATCACACCATCCAGTGTGACAAGGCGCAGCTTGTAAAGAATGAACGCCCAAATCCCAAATGCATTGATGATGCGCTCGGGCTTTTTGCCGAACTGCCCGCCGGTGGCAAATGCTTCAGCCGCTTTCACAGCCGAAGCTGTTTTCAGGGAATACAAGTTGCAGCTTGAATAAGCTTCATCCTTTAAGCGGTGAAAGGCACGCTGGCCGCCGGGATACTTGTCCAGGATCAATTGCGCACGTGTCATGGCCACAAACGCATCGCCTTCTGTGGCGGCGACTTCAGCGCAGAAGTGATCAATCATTTCGGGCGTATGCAGCGCATTGTCGCCGGCGCTGATGATCAACGGAAAGGGTGTCGCAATTTCCGAAGCTGCTTTGTAGACGCTTTGCGCCAAATTGCCCTCGCTGGGCACGGTTGCGATTTCGCCCTTGTCTAACATGTCGGCAACAGCCGGAATGGTGCGTAAGATCGCCGGGTCTTCAATCGAGACATAAATGCGCGCGATGTGTTTCGCGCCGCGCAAGCCGTCAATCACGCGCTGAACCATCGGAACGCCGTTCAACTTCACCAGGCACTTGTGCGACAGCCCTTGGATTTGCGCGACGGGGTCTTGGGCCCCGCGGCGGCTGGCCGCCAAGACCAGCGCGGTGAACTTCACATCCGACATTTCTGCAACGTTCCTGTTTCAGCGTTTTTTTTGCGTCTATTTTTTCTGCGCAAAGCGCAAGTTGGTCATCAATACGTTGATCGGCTGTGGGCCATCAAGTTTCTCAAGCGCGTCGGCCACCCGCTGTGTTGCGCCTGTATCTAAAATGCCACGGCAGCACTGGTTCAATTTATCCCAAAGTTCCGCATCGGTCATGGGATTGTCCGCGCGGCCCTTGGGTGCATCAATCTCGATACTATGCGTTGTGGCGTTTTTCAGTTTGATCTCGATCCGTGTGGGGAACTCTGATTCCAGCTTATCGACCGGGTGGCGATGGACCAGCGGCATCAGGTCGCGGAACTTCGCGCTTGCAACAGCCTCGGGCGTAAAATCGGCCAGACCAACGCCACAATTCCGCAATGCAACAGCAACACAATATTCCATGGAAAACTTGGCTTGCATGCCGTCTTGCGGATTCGTGTACATCAGATTGTTGAAGTGCGAGACGGGCGCGAACACATCCACGCTCGCAATATCGTCCGCCGCGATTTTGTGACGCTCTAGCAATGTCAGCACACCGTCCAATGCGCGATGCGTCGAGGCGCAGGTCGGGAACCGTTTGACTTTCAGGCCGTGCGCCACAATGGCCAATGGCTCGCCGATGCTGCCGGTTTCAAAGCGCATGGTTTGGCCGTGCTCGCGCTTGAACGCGACTTTGGTGCGCAAGTCTTCCAGATCAGGGCCGACCATGAGCTGCGCCATGCCAGTGGGACCATCGAAGGTTTCTGTGCCCGCCGTCATGCCGGCCTCAGCAAGTGTCGCGCAGATCACGCCGGCTTCCGCGGCCTTGCCCGCATGCAAGGGCTTCGTCATGGAACCGAACTGACTCATGAAACCGCCGGCATAGCTGGTCGACATGTTCAGGCCATGACGCATCTTCACAGCATCAAGACCAATCAGGTGCCCGCACGCGACAGCAGCGCCTATCGCACCGACGGTTGAGGTTGCATGCCAACCGCGATTGCGATGGAACGGGTTTAAGCCCTGGCCGACTCTTGTCGCAATTTGCAAGCCAACAATGTAGGCGGCCAAAACATCTGCGCCCTTGGATTGGCGTGCTTCGCCCAGCGCCAGCAGAGCCGGCGCCATCACGGCGGTGATGTGCGCCTTGGCGGGGTCAAAGTTGTCGTCGAAATCCAGCGCATGCGCAGCCATGCCATTTGCAAGGGCCGCAAGCGGGGCTGATTGACCCGTCGTTTCGCCGACAACCGAGCACGTCCCTGTCCCCCAGGTGCTGCTGACAGTGCGCAGCGTGACGGCGGCCTCGTCAACGGCCCCCGGCACCATGCAAGCCACTACATCAATGAACGCGCGTTTGGCGCGGTGGGTGGCGTCCTTATCGAAGGTGCGCGGCGCTTGTGCGGCCCAGGCGGCATAGGCTTGCGAAATGCTCATGCGTTCAAGATCATCGATTTTAAGTGCGTGGACTGATTTTAGCCCAAATACGTTCCGTGGCAGAGTCCCGGAAGGGCCTAACAGGGCCCAAAACAAAGACTGTGCAGGGGCTTCATACGGCATTACATCTGTGACTTCAAATCAGCCCTTTTCCATCATCCATGACGCGCTTTTCTCCTCTCGGCACGCTGAAACACTGGTTTTCCGACGGCATCTTGCGCCGCATCTTCAAGAATGCCGCGTTGATGCTGTCGGGCCGTGCTGCCAACGGCCTGCTGGGTTTGGCCACACTCAGCCTCATGGCGCATGGGCTTGGCGCGGGCAATTTCGGCCTGGTGATTTTGGTACAGACGTATGTGTTGGTGATCACGGGGCTTGCCACATTTCAATCGTGGCAGGCTTTGATCCGTTACGGCGCGATTGCACTCAAAAACGATGACCGCACATCGTTTCAGAACCTTTTAAAATTCACCGCGATGCTGGATCTGGGGGGCGTCGTCATCGGTGTGCTGGTGGGCTATTTCGCAGCCCCCATCATCGGCCCCTACATGCAGTGGGATGCTGATGTCATTCGCTACGCGCAGCTTTATAGCTTTCTGATTTTCTTCACGGTGATTGCCACACCCACGGGCTTGCTGCGCCTGTTCGACCGGTTCGATTTACTCACGGGCCAAGCCGTCATCACGCCACTGTTGCGCTTGGTGGGTGTTGCCATCGTGGCGCTGATTTTCGATGCGTCGATTTGGGCGTATCTGTTGGCGTGGTTCGTCGCGGGCGTGGTCGGCGGTATCGCCCTGATTGTCCTGGGCTGGCGTGAAGTGGCCAAACGCGGGTTGCTCACAGGCATGACGTTCTCGCTGAAGGACGTCACGGCGGGCCATGAAAGCATCTGGCACTTTTCCATCATCTCGAATTTTCATTCCTCGCTGCAATTGGTGACGGGCCACATGGCCACGTTCCTGATCGGTTTTGCCGGCGGACCGGTTGAAGCCGGGCTTTATAAAATCGGCAAGGACGTCGCCACGGCGCTGACCAAACCCGCTGAGATGCTGAATCAATCGGTCTACCCAGAGTTTGCAAAGCTGGGCTCGAAGGGGCAGTGGTCCGAGTTTCCACGCCTCATTTTGCGCGGCGGCGTATTAGGTGGTGGTGCTGGCGTGTTGCTGTTGCTGCTTGCACTTGGGGTGGGCGAGGCGTTTCTAGTGCTGGCGTTCAGCGCTGAATTTGCGGCGGCCCACACGACGCTGACGTTGCTGGTCGCCGCGGCGACGTTGACGGTTGCGGGCTTCTCGATGGATCCGGCGCTTTATGCCATGGGCCGGCCCGGCATTCCGTTGCAGGTGAATGCGGTGGCGGTGTTCGGCATTTTCCTGCCGCTGATTTACCTCTTGGGCAAAACCTACGGCGCGGCCGGCGCGGGTTGGGCAGCGCTGGCGTCGTCAGCGTTCGTGTTCGTCGCCATGGCGATCTTCACCACCGTGCAACTGAGAAAGCGTTTATCTTAACTGCGCGGCTTCGGCTTCACGCGCAGCACATCATCCATTGACCCCTTGCCTTGCGTTGCGGGATCCCACAACGCCCGGCGGCGCGGTGGCAGAACCGTCGCTTCGGGTTGATGCGGCGCGGGTGGAGGCGCCGGGGCGGCGCCAGGACCTACATTTCCAGGACCCACATTTAACGTGTCATAGCGCGCGCGGCGCAGCAGCGCTTCATCCAAGCCCCACTCACGATACCCGATGGCGATCTCGCGATGATAATCCATGTCTGGCGGCGCAAAGGGCAGATGCGTTTTGATGGCGTAGGCGATCGCTTCAACGGTTTCGCCGTTATGCTCCACCGTCACTTTGACCTGACCGTAATCATCGCCTTCGTAGGCATCCAACGCCCGTAAGCACGCAGGTGTTACGGCCCACAAAACACCGTGCACGCACGCATCCTTGGCGGGGATGATGTCGGCCCAGCGCTTGAAACAGAGTTTGTAGCCATGCAGCACAGCAACCCCGACGGCCGTGGCCTGGGGGCAGCGCATTTTCATGCCGCGTTTATTCAGATTGGCGCCGTATGCGAAATAATACATGCGCGTTCATAGCGTATTCCGAGGCCGGAAAAAAAGAGCGGCGGACTCATCAAGAGCCCGCCGCAGTGTGCTGGGGATGTGGGGTGGGGAGGGAAGAGAGACCCCAGCGGTCGCTGAACGAGGATGCCGACGCATGCATGACCAGCGCGTGGGCTCAGATGCTGGCACCAGCATCCTCGAAACTGTTGTGGGTTCTGTCGTGTCCAATGGAGGTGCGCGGGCGATGAACATCATGTGTGATGAACACCGCGTGCAAAGCGGGGGCCGTGATCGGCTGCGTCCGCGCGCGCATAAACATAAAATCAGCGCGCAACAGTCGTATCGATTTCGTCTCTCGCGAGCTTCCATTGGGGGAACAGAGCTCACGATGAAGACAATCAAACG
>JAEUKL010000178.1 GCA_016793005.1 Rhodospirillaceae bacterium
GTTCGGCATGGTTCACTTGGTCACGACCGTGGGCATCGTTCAGGAAACTTCCGGCGCGGTCGGCCATCCATTTGATCGGGCGGCCAAACATTTTTGCCGCGACCAAACAAGCGATGGGTTCATTGAACAAAAAATTCTTCATCCCAAAAGCGCCGCCCACATCGGGCGTCACCACGCGCACTTTATCGGCCGGCACTTTGAGAATGACCTTGCTCAGCCAATCGCGGATTTTATGGCCGCCTTGCGTGCCTTGTGTCAGCGTATAGCGTTCGGTCTTCACATCGTATTCTGCGACACAGCCGCGCGGTTCCATCGCGGTCGGAGCAATACGGTTGTTGATGAGATCAATGCGCACCACTTTGTGGGCTTTGGCGAACGCGGCTTCGGTGGTGGCTTTGTCGCCCAGGTTCCAATGGGTCCAGACGTTTCCTTTTGCCTCGGCGCTGTGCACCTCGGGCGCGCCCGCCGCTACAGCGCCTTTCAGGTCCGCGACAGCAGGCAACTCGGCGTAATCAATTTCGATCAGTTCGGCGGCATCTTTCGCTTGCGCCAACGTTTCGGCAATCACGGCGGCCACCGGCTCGCCCACATATCTTACACGTCCACGCGCCAACGCAGGGCGCGCAGGAACGACTAATGTCTTTCCATTCATATCGGGCGGCGCGGCGAGGTTGAGGATGTCGCCGATGTTCAAGGCATCCAGATCGGCCTGCGTCAGCACGCCCACTACGCCCGGTGCGGCTTTGGCGGCGTCGGTGTCGATGCTGCGGATGTCAGCATGCGCATGGGTAGAGTGAACGATGTACAAAATCGCCTGGTCCGCCACAGTAATGTCGTCGGTGTATTGCCCGGTGCCGGTCAAAAACCGCTTGTCCTCAACCCGGCGTACCGCCTGACCAATACCAAAATTGCCCATCGTTATATCCTGGGGCTATACGCCCGCTAAAGCCTCGTAAAACAAGCATTCAACATAGCGCCGGACACTCAGATGTCCACGCCTTTGGCGTGAGATTTGTGTGCTCTTTGAGGCGCGTTTTTGCACGCGTGGGGCTGTTGATTTGCAAGCTTTGCCTGCTACGTTAGGGGTAACAAATAATTTTCCATTTCAGGACGCCTTCCCTCATGAAAATCGCCTTCGCAAAACTTGATGTTCCCGCCACCGGTACGGCAGTGGTGATCCTGGCGGCCAGCGGCAAGCTGGGCAAAATCGCTGGGCAGTTGGATAAGCAGACCAAAGCCGCCATCAGCCGCGCCATCGAGGCCGCCGAGTTCAAAGGCAAGCGCGATGCGGTGCTGGTCATCCCCGCACCTGCGGGCAGCAAGTTAAAGCGCATTCTGGTGGTGGGCGTGGGTGATGTGAAAACGTACTCTGCTATCGCCGCTGAAAAAACCGGGGCCGCGCTGTACGAACACACCAAGGCTGACGAAACGGTGAGCATCGTCGTCGAAGGCTTGCCCGATCCGGCCACCACGGCGGCGCGTTATGCCAGTGGCGCGCAGTTGAAGTCGTACCGGTTTGATAAGTACCGCACCAAGGAAGGCAAAGACGCCAAGCCGAAGCTCAAATCGCTCACCATCCACTCGGATGATCCGGCGCTGGCGAAAAAGCGTAATGCACCCTTAGCGGCCATTGCCGATGGCGTGTTCTTCACGCGCGATCTGGTGTCCGAGCCGCCGAACGTGATTTACCCGGAAAGTTTCGCCAGCACCGCCAAACAGCTTGCGAAGGACGGCGTGAAGGTGGAGGTCCTCAGCGCCAAGGATATGGCGAAGCTGGGCATGGGCGCGCTGCTGGGTGTGGGCCAGGGCTCTTTGCGGGAAAGCAAATTGCTGGTCATGCACTGGAACGGCAGCAAAGATAAAAACTCCAAACCGCTGGCCATCATCGGCAAAGGCGTGTGCTTTGATTCAGGCGGCATCAGCTTAAAACCCGGTGCCGGCATGTGGGACATGAAGTGGGACATGGCGGGCGCCGGTGCGGTGACGGGCCTGATGCGGGCCCTTGCGCGCCGCAAATCCTCGGCCCACGTGATCGGCCTCTGCGGCTTGGTCGAGAACATGCCCGATGCCGGCGCGCAGCGTCCGGGCGATGTGGTTACCTCTATGTCGGGCCAGACCATTGAAGTGCAGAACACCGACGCCGAAGGCCGCTTGGTGCTGTGCGATGTGCTGTGGTACGCGCAACAGAAGTATCAGCCGCGTGCAATCGTTGATCTGGCCACACTCACGGGGGCCATCATCCAGGCCTTGTCGGAACACTATGCGGGCTTGTTCT
>JAEUKL010000212.1 GCA_016793005.1 Rhodospirillaceae bacterium
CGATTTTCACATGATCGACACACCCACCTTTTATATGGCCGCTGTTCCGGCCGTTATTCTGTTAGGCCTTTCCAAAGGCGGTTTTAGCGGCATGGGCATTCTGGCCTTGCCTCTGATGGCCCTGGTGATCTCGCCGATCCAGGCGGCCGCCATCATGCTGCCGGTCTTAATCGCGCAGGATGCTGTGGGGGTTTATGCCTATCGCAATAGTTTCGACCGCAGCAATTTGGCGCGGCTGATCCCCGGTGCCTGTGTCGGCATCGCGCTTGGTTATGGGCTGGCGGCCTATGTCTCGGAAGCGGCGGTGTCCCTGGCTGTGGGGCTCATCTCGGTCAGCTTCGCCGCGCGCCAATGGTGGCTGGGGCGCCATCAAACTGCATCCTCCCAAAAAGCGCCAAGCATTGTGGGGGGCTGGGTGTGGGGCGGCATCAGCGGTTTTACCAGCATGATCGCTCACGCGGGCGGCCCGCCATTTCAGGTGTATGTGTTGCCGCAGCGTCTGCCGCCGCTGCTGTTTGCCGGAACCACCAGCATGTTCTTTGCCGTGATTAACCTGGTCAAAGTCGCGCCGTATTTCTGGCTGGGGCAATTCACAAGTGAGAATCTGTCGACGGCGTTGGTGCTGACGCCGTTGGCCATGCTGTCGACCTGGGCCGGCGTGCAGTTGGTGCGGCGTGTGCCGGCGGCGCGCTTTTATAATGTCATCTATGCCTTGCTATGCTGCATCGGCACAAAACTGATCTGGGATGGCATAACAGGTTTGATTTAAAAGGCCTTGTCGAAGGCGGCTTTCAGCGTGTTCGCACCCGCTGTGAGAAACCCGTGGTCCGAGCTTAAGATGAAGAAACTCGCCCCGGCTTTTTTCCACTGCGCTGTTTCGTCAACCGTCGGCGTAAACATACCCACAGCTTTGTTGTGTTTGCGGCCCGCATCGCAGATGCGTTGAACGGCCGTCAGCACACGTGGGTCTTGCGGGTTGGGCGCACCCAAGGCCACGGTTAAATCCATGCGGCCGACGAACAATCCATCCAGACCATCGACTGCGGCAATCTCATCCAGTGCATCCAAGGCGTCCAGGTCTTCGATCTGTACGATCACGGTGGTGTTGGCGGCGCTGTCTTTCAGGTGCTCTGCCATCGGCTTAGCGCCGTAGTGGGCCGCGCGTGTCGAGCCTGCGTAGCCGCGCCCGCCCGGGCCATAGTGCGAGGCTGCGACAATGTCGCGGGCGTGCTGCGCCGTCGTCACGTGCGGCACCAGAATGCCTGTCGCCCCACTATCCAGTGCATTCAGGATCAATCGGGGTTCAAAGGCGGGAATGCGGACCAGCACAGATTTGGCTGTGCCTCGAAACGCCAGCAAACACGCGTCGATCTCATGAGGCCCAAGCGGCGCGTGTTCGGAATCGATACAGACAAAATCCAGGTTCGTGCGGCTTAAAACATCGCACACAATCGGCGACGGTGTGCGGACGAACGTGCCGATAAGGTGTTCAGATGATGCAATCCGAGATTTGAATGTGATCATACGTAATTATACGTCAAAGCTGGACTTATCGCCATGCACGCCGTAAGCAAGCCGCATCTCGGATCTACGAGGCCACGATGACCAGCGATAACGACGATTACGTTTATGACGAAGCCAGTGGCGAATGGCTTCCGGCCAGCGAGCTTGCGGCGCGTACGGCCGCACATGCGGCACCGGCAGTTGTCGAAGTACGTGACTCGGCGGGTAATGTTTTGGCCGACGGAGACTCGGTCACGCTGATTAAAGACCTGAAGGTTAAAGGCGCCGGCACAACATTGAAGCGTGGCACCGTTATTAAGTCCATTCGCCTTACGGGCGACGATCAGGAAATCGACTGCAAGTATGAGGGTATCAAAGGCCTTGTCTTGCGTGCTGAATTTGTCAAGAAAAGCTAAGCGCCTGCTGCATTTGACCGCACGGCGTTGACCGTTTGCGGCGCGCCATATACAAGGTGCGGGTGCAAAAGGTTCCTCGGATAAGAGGATCAAAAGGGAACTCAGGTGCAACACCTGGGCTGCCCCCGCAACTGTAAGCGGCGAGTCTCGCGCATCACATGCCACTGGGTTCCCCCGGGAAGGCGATGCGCCATAAGACACCGACCCGCGAGCCAGGAGACCTGCCTTTTGCAGTCGTCTTTCGTTCGACCGGGGTGTGTCGCGCGGACGGGTTTTCCCGAGTGACGGCAGTTTGTTTGTAACCCGCGTTGGCGCGTGGGCGACATCTGCTGCGAGCGTTCGTTTCAGGTTTCGTCCCGTCGTGCCGGCGCTTTGTGTCGTCACGAAGGAAAAGACCATGAAACGCCTTTCTACATTCTCCACGCTTGTCACGCTCACACCTTGCATTCTACCCGCACTCACCGGCCTGGCCTTGGCCGATGACGCTGCACCGCCTGGCTTTGGCGTCGGGCTTGCGTCCTCAATTGAGGAACTCGTCGTCACCGCGACGCGTTCACCGCAGGCGCTTTATAAAGTTGGCTCGTCCATTACGGTGCTGAATGCCGATGCTATTAAAGCATCGCAAACGATTGTGGTGTCGGACCTGATTACCCAAACACCGGGCGTGAATTTTTCGCGTAACGGCGGTGTCGGGGGCGTGACCGCGCTGCGTATTCGCGGCGCAGAAACCGATCAAACCGTCACCATTATCGATGGCGTGAAACTGAATGATCCGTCGACCGCTGGCGGTGGTTATAACTTCGGCAATCTCCTGATCGGCGATGTGGAACGCATCGAAGTGCTGCGCGGTGCGCAATCAACCCTATGGGGCAGTCAGGCGATCGGTGGCGTTGTGGCTATTCAAACCACGGTGCCGACAAAAGAGCTGGAAGCGAACGTTGAGATCGAGGGTGGGTCGCGCGAGACCGGTTATCTCCGGGGGGCCGCCGGCGGCAAAACGGATCGTTTGATCTGGCGTGTGGCGGGCAGCCACTACACGACTGACGGCATTTCCAGCTACGCGGGCGGCACCGAGAAAGACGGATACCGCAATACCGGCGCCAGTGGGCGGCTGGAATTCAAAGTCACCGATGAGGTGTCGGTGGATACGCGTGCGGTCTACTCCGACGGCCGCAACGAATTCGATGGCTTCCCGGCCCCCTTGTTTGCCTTCGCCGATACCGCCGAATACGGCACGGTGAAGGAATTCGTCGGCTATACGGGCCTGAATGCCGCGTTGTTTGAAGGCCGTCTGCAAAACCGCATTGGTTACGCCTACACGGATACGGACCGTGACAATTTCAATCCTGCGCAGGCGGTAACGCCTGTGACATTCACGGCGGCGGGCAAAAACAAGCGCTGGGAGTATCAGGGCACGCTCAGCATCGCGCAAGGATGGTCGGCGGTATTCGGCCTGGAGAATGAAAAGTCATCTTTCCGTACGGCATCGCCGTCGGCGTTCACGCCAAACCCTGCGCCGGCGCTGGCCGAGGCCGAGATCACCAGTGGTTATGCGCAAGTTCAGGGCGAAGTGGCTCCGGGCCTGACGCTAACGGGTGGTTTGCGTCATGATGATCACGATACGTTCGGCGAACAAACCCTGGGCCAGGCCGCAGCGGCCTGGGTGTTGAACGGCGGCAGCACGATCTTGCGGGCCAGCTACGGCGAAGGTTTCAAGGCGCCGACGCTGTACCAGCTTTACAGCATCTACGGAAACACGCGCCTCACGCCTGAAGCAGCCAAAAGCTATGACGCAGGCGTTGAGCAACGCTTTTTGGATGGGGCTGTTGTGCTGTCGGCCACGTGGTTCAAGCGCGATACCACGAACCAGATCGATTTCGTGTCATGCCCCAGCGCCAACCCGTTGTGCATGCCAGGCAAATTTGGGGTGTATGACAACATTGCGCGCGCTAAAGCTGACGGCCTGGAACTGGCCGGCGCGGTCAATCTGGATCGGCTGACGTTGCAAGCCAACTACACCCTGACCGATACCGAGAACGATTCCATCGGCAACGCCAATCGCGGCAAGGAACTGGCGCGTCGTCCGAAAAATACTGCAAACTTGTGGGTGTCGTATGTGTGGTCCGGCGATCTCTCGACCGGTGTGGGTGTGCGCTACGTTGGGGATGCCTTCGACAACGCCGCAAATTCCTTTGTGCTCGAAGACTATACGCTGGTGGACATCCGGGCGTCGTACCCCATCAACGACGTGATCGAGATTTACGGGCGCGTCGAGAACGTGTTTGATAAAACCTACGTGACCACCCGGAACTATGGCTCGCCGGGGCGCGGAGCGTTCGCGGGTGTACGTGCAAAATTCTAAGGGCATTCTTTGATGCGTCGTCCTTTTGCATCGGTGGTATTTTGCGCTGTTCTTGCATGTGCGGGAACAGCGCAAGCTGTTGCCAAGCGCGTGGTTTCGTTGAATCCGTGCCTGGATACGGTGCTGGTTCATGTGGCTGCGCGTGAGCAGATTGCTGCCCTCAGCCACTTCTCGCACCAGACCGATGCAACCACGATCACCGATGTGGCGTTGACGCTGCCGATCACCTACGAAAGCGCCGAGGAAGTGATCGCGCTAAAGCCCGATCTTGTTCTGACCAGCCGGCACTCATCGCCCGCGACGCGAAGTGCGCTCCAGCGGCTGGAGATTCATGCTGAATTATTTGATGTTCCCGAAACGGTGAATGACAGTATCGCGCAAATCCGCCGCATTGCTGAGTTGCTCGGGCGTGAGCCGCAAGCCGAAGCGTTGATTGTGCGCATTGAGGCCGCACTTGCTGCGTCACAACCCGACAGCGATGCGCCCAAACTCACGGCGCTGGTGTTTCAAAGCAATGGCTTTACGCCCGGCGGCGGCACGCTGGTGGATGAACTGCTGACGCGGACGGGCTTTGTCAACGTGGGTGAGAATTACGGCTCCGGCAAATGGGGCAATGTCGCGCTGGAACGTATGATCATCAGCCCGCCCCAGGTCTTGCTGAGCGGCGAAGTGGCTTCTGACACGCCGACCTGGGCCGAGCGCGTGCTGACGCACCCAGCCTTGAATAAAGTCGCGCAGCACATCACGCGTGCACCGTTCCCAGACAAGCTGATGTACTGCGGTGGGCCGGTGCTGATTCAGTCTGTAGCCGCCTTGGCCCAGGCCCGCGCGCTCGCCATCAAGGCGTCGCCATGACGGCCATGCCGCGCCCATTGCTCTATACGCTGCTGCTGGGTGCGATTGCCGTGCTTAGTTTGTTCAGCCTTGCGGTGGGCAAGGTTTGGATTCCGTGGTCGGCGTGGCGCACGTTGGGTGATGACCCCAGTTGGATCATTATTCTGGAACTGCGTCTGCCGCGGACAATTTTGGGAATTATGGTTGGTGTAGCGCTCGGCATCTCGGGCGCCGTGCTGCAAGGCTACACCCGCAATCCCTTGGCGGATCCAACTGTATTGGGCGTTTCATCCATGGCGTCATTCGGCGCGGTGCTGACGCTTTATCTTGGGGTTGCTGGGACAATGCCCTGGGTGCTGCCGGTGGGCGCCATGGCGGGGGCTGCGTTAGGTGTGGTGATCTTGTTGGCGCTGGCGGGCGCAACATCGAGCATTCTCACATTCATTTTGGCCGGGGCCATTTTGCAGATTGTCGCGACCGCAGGCGTATCGCTGGCCCTTAACCTTGCGCCGAATCCGTGGGCTGTGAACGAGATCGTGAACTGGATGATGGGCTCGCTGGCAGATCGTAGTGTCGATGACGTGCGCATGGCGTTCCCCTTCATCGTAGCGGGCTGCATCATGCTGGGCTTTACCGCGCGTGCACTGGATGCGCTGACGCTGGGTGAAACAGGGGCCTTGTCGTTGGGCGTTCGCTTAAATGTGGTGCGTGTTTTGATCGCCGTTGGTGTGGCCATGGCAGCTGGAGCCAGTGTTGCTGTAACCGGGGCCATCGGCTTTGTGGGCTTGGTCGCACCGCATCTGCTGCGACCGTTGGTGGGCGCGCGGCCAGGCGCACTGATTTTACCCAGCGGGCTTGCGGGTGCTGTCATTGTGCTGGCGGCCGATATTGTTGTGCGCCTGATGCCCTCGGTGGCGGAAGTGAAATTAGGCGTGGCCATGGCGGCTCTGGGCGGGCCGTTTTTCCTGCTGCTACTTGTTAAAATGCGCCGGAGGGTCGCATGACACAATTGGCGGCGAGCGACATTCACATCAGCTTTGGCAACAAAAGCGTGCTGCGGGGCGTTTCGGCGTCGTTCACCCATGGGCAGGTGACGGCAATCATCGGCCCCAATGGTGCCGGAAAATCCACACTCCTGTCGTGCCTTGCAGGTTTGCGCAAACCCGATCAAGGCCGCGCGCTGTTAGCCGAGGCTAACGTCCGTGATTTGGCGGCACGTCGCCGCGCGCAGCGTATTGGGTTCATGCCGCAAATCCCCGAGATCGCATGGGCTGTCGAAGTTCGCACACTGGTGGGTTTGGGGCGCACGCCGTTTCTGGGTGCGCGTGGCCTGACGCAGGATGATGACGCCATCGTGACGGAAGCCCTGAAACTCACCGATACGCTGGTGCTTCAACACCGCAATGTGCAGACCCTTTCGGGCGGCGAACGCGCCCGTGTGCTGCTGGCACGCGCCCTGGCGGGTCAGCCTGAATGGCTTCTGGCTGATGAACCGCTGACCGGGCTTGATCCCGGCCACCAAATTGATGCGGGCGCGCTGTTTCGCGCACTCGCGCACGCACAAAATCGCGGCGTCATCATTACGTTGCACGATCTGCCCATGGCGTTGCGGATCGCGGACCGCATTGTGATTTTGGCCGATGGCAAAATTCTCGCGGACGACGTGGCGGCCAAAGCGCTGTCCCCTGATGTGCTGCGCAAAGCGTATGGCATTGAAACGCGCTTCACCCAAGGCCACACAGGTCCGCTGATTGAAATCGTGAGCCGTGTATGACCGCCTTGATGATTCAGGGCTGCGGTTCCGATGTCGGTAAATCCGTACTGGTGGCAGGATTATGCCGTGCGCTGAGCAATCGCGGTTTTAATGTGCGGCCCTTCAAGCCGCAGAACATGTCGAACAATGCGGCTGTGACGGCTGACGGCGGCGAGATCGGCCGCGCCCAAGCGTTGCAGGCTTTGGCCTGCCGCACGCCGTCCAGTGTGCACATGAATCCGGTCCTCCTGAAGCCGCACAGCGATACCGGCGCGCAGGTGGTCGTGCGGGGCCACGTGGCGGGGACGTGGCAAGCGCGCGGATACCAAGATCGCAAGGCTGCGCTGCTGGGCACGGTGCTGGAGAGCTTTGAGGTGCTGAAAGCGCAAAGCGATATTGTCGTTGTGGAAGGTGCGGGCAGCCTCGCTGAAACCAACTTACGCCAGAATGATATCGCCAACATGGGCTTCGCACGCGCCGCCAATGTTCCGGTGGTTTTGGCCGGCGATATCGACCGCGGCCATGTGATTGCAGCACTGGTGGGTGCTCATGCCGTGCTTGATGAAGCCGACCGCGCGATGATCAAAGGGTTCATCATCAACAAGTTTCGCGGCGACCCGTCGTTGTTTAATGATGGCCGGCGCGAGATTGCTGAACGAACGAACTGGCGCGATTATGGTTTGGTGCCGTGGTTGCCCGCCGTGCGTATGCTGCCTGCGGAAGACGCGGTGGTGCTGGACCAACAAGACCCTGCTGCGGCGAAGCGCATCAAAATCGTCGTCCCCATGCTGTCGCGCATCGCCAACTTTGATGATTTTGATCCGCTGAAAACTGAGCCTGCCGTACAGTTTGCTTTTATTCCGCCGGGACATGCGTTGCCGGGTGATGCCGATGTGGTGATTTTGCCTGGCACCAAAGCCACCATCGCGGACATCAAATTCCTGCGTGCGCAAGGCTGGGACATCGATCTGCTCGCGCATTACCGGCGCGGCG
>JAEUKL010000188.1 GCA_016793005.1 Rhodospirillaceae bacterium
CGCCGCATTCCCCATATACACCCAGATGTTGCCCTGCGACTCACGTGCGGGATACGTCGTCGTGCGAATATCGGCGGCTTGCGGGCGCTGGTGTGCGGCCTGCGAGGGAATGGCGGTGCAGCGGCCATCCGTTGCAAAGCGCCAGCCGTGATAGGGGCACTCAACTTCGCGGCCATCGAAGGCGCCACGTGAAAGTAATGTGCCCCGATGCGGGCAAGTATCGCGCAACGCGAAGACTTTGCCGTCGGCATCGCGGCCGATCAGCACCGGTTCGCCTAAGAGTGTTTTATGAAGCGTTTTTCTGCGTGCCAAAGCATGCGCCGGCAATGCGTAGTACCACGCATTGCGCAGCATCACGCCGTCCACATCAATTTGCGAGGTTGCAGGAGCTTCTGAATTCATAGCTGCACGTTTTATTCAATCAGGATGCGCGTTCGAATGTTCAAGATCAAGCGGCCACCGCCGCCAGGGTCGTGTCCATCAGGTCCGGGGGAATTTCCATGGTATAGGGCCCATCTGTCCAGAGCAGCACGCAGCGGACATGGTGCTGCGGATAAATACGCTGCAAGACATTCCGGTACACGGCCATCTGGAACACGTAAGCGGCATCGACGTTCTTTACCTCACGCGGCGGCGGGCGGTTGGTTTTGTAGTCGATGATCCACACGTCCGTATCTGTAACAGTCAGCCGGTCCACCTGTCCCGATACCGCATGACGCCCCACCAGGCCCACAACCGGCACTTCCGCCAAGGACCCCTTGGCAAACAGGGGCGCGAATTCTGGGGTGGTTAAGACCTTCATGGTTTCAGCCACGATCACGCTTTGCTGACTGGCGTCTAATGTCCAGTTGGGCCGGGCCACAAACCGCAGGGCAGCGTTTTCGCGCTGATCGGGCGCAACATCGGGCAGCGTTTGCAGCAGGCGGTGAATGATCAGCCCGCGCTGGAAGCGGTATTGCCCATCATCAGCCAAGGGCGACACCACCGTGGGTTCGGCGCTTGCGGCGCGCGACGGCGCCAAAGGTTGCGGCGGGTCGCGCTCGGGTGTTGGGTCGGTTGTCACCCAGGCGGGCAATGCGCCGAAATCCGTGTGGCTATCGCGCGGCGTCTGGGCGCGTGCGGCGGTAGTCTGCGCTTCATCCAGCACAAGAATTTCGGCAGATTCGGTGATCGCCCGCTCTGCTAAAAACGCATCGGTCGCCTTCTGAGCCAGGGGCGCGATGCCCTCATGGATCAACTGATACCAATGGCCGTCGCCCATGTTTTTTGTTTTCCAGCCGCAGACATAAAGCCGGTCTTCGGCACGCGTCATGGCCACGTACAGCAGACGGCGGTATTCATCGAGGATGCGGGCTTTTGCATCTTCGCGTAAGGCAGCCGAGCCCTGGTCCGCATCCTTCGCCGACGGCACCCACAACATCAGCGGTTGGGCGTCATCGGTCCAAACCAAGCTGTCGCGTTGTGTGGGCGTTTGCATTGTATCTGGCATGAAAATGATCGGGGCTTGCAACCCTTTCGATCCATGCACGGTCATGATCCGCACGGCATCGGTGCTGCCTTGTTCCAGATCGCGTTTGATCTCGATGTCGCCTTGCACCACCCAATGCAAAAAGCTTTGCAGCGAGGGCGGGTGGTTTTTCTCGTAAGCCAGCGCCAACGACAAAAACTCATCAATCGGGTCGTCGGCATCGTACCCCAATCGGCCCAGCGCGCGTTTGCGGCCATCGTGCGCGACAACCACGTGCGAGAATAACGCAAATGGCGTCAGGTAATCTGTCCGCGCCAGCAGATCAGCCAAGATCTCATGCGCTTTGCCAAAGGGCGTATGGGTGCCAGCGTGCGCGGACAGGCTTTCCCACAAATTTTTAGGTTCGCGGTTATAGGCCAGCGTAAACAGCGCGTCTTCATCCAGGCCGATCAAAGGGCTTTTCAGGATGCAGGCCAGTGTCAGGTCATCGCTGGGCAAGAGCAGGAACTGCCCCAGCGCAATCAAATCCATCACGGCCAGTTGTTGCGGCAACACCATGCGATCGACGCCGGCCACCGGCACGCTCAGGGCTTTGAGTTGGCGCACCAGTTCATCCACGAACGATGTGCGCCGCCGCACCAGCACCATAATATCGCCGGCGCGAATAGCGCGACCGCGTGCGGGCAGTTGCTCCTCGTCCACGATCATTTTGTTGATCCGTCGGGCGATCAATAGGGCCAGCCTGTTTTGCGGCGAATCTCCTTGTGTGCGCTCCACCGGCGGCTTCCAGGGTGGGGCTTCGTCGGTGGCTTGCGGTGCCACGGGGGGCCATACCTCAACACGGCCCGCATGGCCTGCGCGCCACACAATATGCGCGATGTTTTCCGCACCCACAGCGACCCCGGGCCGCGCTTCGCCGCGTTCAAACACCAGATCGACAGCTTTCAGCACAGCAGCAGTCGTGCGGAACGAGACATTCATTTGCACGCCGCGCCAAGGGCGATCAGCGGCATTGGCTTTGCGGCCATAGGCCTCGTACTGGCGATCAAAGCCGCTTAAATCCGCACCCTGGAAAGAATAAATCGACTGCTTGCGGTCGCCGACGGCAAATACAGTGCGCGCCAGTGTTTCAGGCTTGGCTTTGTCTTCAAAGCGGCCTTCGCCTGTAAAAAACTCATCGGTCAGCGCCGTGACGATATCCCACTGGTCGGGGTTGGTATCTTGCGCCTCGTCGATCAGCACATGGTCCAATCCGCCGTCGAGCTTATAAAGCACCCACGCGGCCACGCCCGGTGTCTGCAACAATTTCCGCGTGGTTTGAATCAGATCATCGTAATCAAGTAACGAGCGCGCGCGCTTATAGCCCCGATAAGCACGCAGCATCCGTTCGGCGACTGTCAGAAGCGCTGTCGTGGCTTCAGCTGTTTGCAACCGCTTCAGGTGGTCCTGCACGGCTTCAATGCGTGCGGCTTCTTTTTCCAGCGTTGGCAAAACATTTGGGTCGCTGGCCACAACATCTTTTGTCGCAAGCCGTTTCTGAATGGTGCCGGCCTGCGTCAGGTAAGCCGAGCAATACGTATCAAACAGCACCACACGCTGATCGGCGTGCGCCAGCCACGGCCCCATACGCTCGGCGCGGTCTATGTCTGTCTTGGTGCCGTGGCCTAAGGCTTTCATGGCGCTTTTAAGCGCTGGCGCATCAAAGCTGGTTTCGGCACAAGCCGCAGCAATAACATGCTCAGAGGTCTCTGCCGGGGCCAAGCGCAGGCGCCGATACACCGCGCGGATAACGCTGCGCAAGCCTTCGTCATGAATGCCGCCGTGCGCGATCAGCAGCCGCTCAAGCTTCGCGCGCTGCTGTGCGATGGCGGCAATCAGGTCTGGAAAGCGCGTTTCGTGCAGGCGGCCCGTCAAAAAAGCCAACGCTGCGGCAAGGTCAGGGTCGGTTGCAGGATCGGCTGCCGCAACCACGCCGTCGCGCGCCTCGGTCAGGGCTTCCGCAGATGTGCGTTCGTCCATCAGCTCAAATTGTGGCGATAATCCTGCCTCGACCGGGAACCGCCGTAAAAGCGATTGGCAAAAAGCGTGGATGGTTTCAATGCGCATACCGCCCGGCGCATCCAGCACATGCGCAAATAAACGCCGCGCGCGGCGGATATCATCGGCGGTTGGCGCGCGGGTCAGAAGTTCCGCCACATCATCAATCAGCGCTGATTCATCGGCCGTCACCCATTTGCCCAGGCGCTCGGCAATGCGATTAGCCATTTCTGCCGCGGCGGCTTTGGTGAAGGTCAGGCATAGAATGCGCTCGGGCGCAGCACCGCCCAGCATCAAGGCCAAAACCCGGTTGGTCAGCACGGTGGTCTTACCCGATCCGGCCGAGGCCGAAACCCAAGCGCTGGTGCGCGGGTTAATGGCTTCGCGCTGTGCACTGCGGGCTACATCAATGGCGCTGCGGTTATCGGGGGTGATGCTCATGCCTCACCGCCATCATCACTGGCCCATTCTTTCACGCGGGCTAAGTGCTCATAGTCGCTGTAGCGCGGCGCGTAGCCTGGGTGCGGGCGTGCCTCGTACTTTGTGGCCGGGTCATCGAACTTTGTCACAAGCTGTTCCAAGCCGGCGCGTGCTTCGGCGACAATCTTGGCCACATCACCTTTAATGGTGCGATTCGTGGCGCCATCATCACGGCCATGCAGATGCCAGAAGGCCAACTCTGAAACGTTCGCCGCAGAGATGTCCTTAAACCCGCCGGCCAGCGCAATCACGCCTTCCAGCGGTAATTGTGGAGCAAAGCCCGCGATGACTTCTTTCTCGCTGGGCGGCGCGCCGGTTTTATAATCTACTAAAGATAACCCGCCATTTTTCAGCACGTCGATGCGGTCGGCCTTGGCCGTAACAGTAAAAGGTGTCGGCGTGGGCAACGTGGTTTTGCCCTCTATTTCTACATGCGAAGTTTTGATCGTACTGCGGCGGGTGCGTTCGTGATCCACAAACCAGCGCGCGATGCGCTGAAAGCGTGGCCACCAGAAGGCCCGCACGGCGGGGCTGACGGTTGACCCAGCAAACAAGCCTTCGCCAATCTGCAGCAACGCCGCTTCACCGTTTTCCAGTGGTGTTTTTGCAGCGATAAACTGCCGTAAAGCCTCATGGATCATCGTGCCGTAATCAGCCGCACTGACATCGGCATCAATGGGATCAAGTGTTTTCAAGCGCAGGATGTGCCGCGCATAAACCGCATACGGATCACGCATCCAGGTTTCGATCTGCGTCACGGAAAGGCTGCGCGGGCGTGCATCTGCGGGCGGGGCAGGCGCCGGAGCTTGCCAGGCCTTGGGTGCTTGCGCGGGCCGTGTGATGCGGTGCGCATAGTCAAGCCAGCGGCTATGTGTGCTTAAGGCCGGCAGATTTGCCGCGGCGATCACCTGATCCAAGCGCATCAGCCAGCGTGAGGGCACAGTCGGTGCGCCGCCCACTTTGTTGGCGCGGCTTAAGATGACGCGTGGACTGCACAAGGCTTCGGCAATGTCGTGCGCCGATTGGCCGATCCGGCGTTCGGGGCTGGCAAGGCCGCACGCTTTGCGCATGGGCCGGCTCATCCACGGATCGGGCGCCGGGTCCGTGGGCCACGTGCCCTCGTTCAGGCCCGCCAGGATCAGAACGCCGAAGCGTTGTAAGCGGGCTTCCAGGGGGCCCAGGATCGCCAGGCGCGGATGCTTGCCA
>JAEUKL010000221.1 GCA_016793005.1 Rhodospirillaceae bacterium
TCATCTCCGTTAGAAGAGTCGTTCCCCGCCCGCTCCAAAGCAGGTGCGGCCTTCTCGAAATGGGGCACCGGCAAAACCGGCGGCAAAATCCCGTCTGAGAAGAAAGTGCCGGGCCGCAGAATCGAACCCGCGCCGGGCCCCCTGGCCGATGGCTTGGCGGGCAAGCGCAAAAGTTCCACACCACGCCCAACGAAGCGCCGCAAAGGACCTTAGGAAAGCGCGTCTCATCTTCCCCCCTGTCACCCTCGGACTTTGATCCGAGGGTCTAGGGTTACAAACTCAGACAGCGCATTTTACCCTGGATGCTCGTGTCAAGCACGAGCATGACGGTTGAGTTTGTGGTTCCAAAGCGCATAAAATCCTCCGGTCGAAAATGGCGGACCGGTTCGGTTAGCCCGGTCGTCGTGGTTCTCAATCACGGCTCAGACGGGTGGACCTCAGGTGAGGCCCACTCAGTCCCACGACCTTGAACGCAGGCATAATCGTGTGCATGCGAACTTAAGGACGTGGATGAAATGAATACGAATCACTCTAATAGAAAACATGGGGTCTCTCTTATTACGCTGGGCATCACCGATGTGGCCCGGTCGCGGAAATTCTACGCCGAAGGCTTTGGCTGGGTTCCCGTTTTCGAGATGGACGACATTACGTTTTACCAAATGAACGGCTTCGTCTTCGGCACGTGGTTGGTGAAAGAACTGGAAGGCGACATGCAGGTGCCCAACCTCGCCACACACCATTCTTCAGTATCGGGAGCTTTTGCATTGGCGCACAACGTCGACAGCAAAGAGGACGTGCAGCCGCAGCTGGATCGGTTGGTGGCCGCCGGCGGAAAACTGCTGCGCGCCGCCGATGCGCCGCCACATGGCGGATTCCGGGGGTATGCGGCTGATCCCGACGGCCATGCCTGGGAAATTGCCTGGAACCCGTGGTGGCCCATCAGCGCCGACGGGCACGTAACATTTAAGCTGCCATAACCCTATTTAACCACCGCAAATAAGGGGCGTGCAGACTGCTCGCACAGCGTGCGCGCCCACACTTTTGCCGCGCGTGAAAAATTGGGTTTGCTACGGTCGCGCCCTTATCCGGGGAGTAAACCACATGCACATGCATCGTCGCGCCGTACTGGGCGGGCTCAGCGCCGCCATCACCGTGTCCTACGCCTTTGGCCCGGCGCGCGCCGCCGATCTGCCGGCCGTAACGCTGGATGGCGCGGATGCGACGTTGCGGGACCGCGATATTCAAAAATTCAAGAGCGGCTTTAAAGGGGCTGTGTTGCAGCCCACCGATGCCGACTACGATCAAGCACGGCGCATCTGGAACGCGATGTTCGAAAAGCGCCCGGCGCTGATCGCCAAATGCACCAGCGTCGACGATGTAAAAACCGCCGTGAAGTTTGCACGCGATCACAACCTGCTGACGGCGGTGCGCTGCGGCGGTCACAGCATCTCGGGTCAGTCGGTTTGCGAGCGCGGTCTGGTGATTGATCTGTCGGGCTTGCGCAAACTCGATCTCGACGTGAATGCAAAAACCGTGCGCGTGGATGGCGGCTGCTTGCTGGGCGATGTGGACAAAGCCGCGCAAAGTGCGGGCCTGGCCTCAACCTTCGGCGTCGTGTCGCACACCGGCGTCGGCGGCCTTACGTTGGGCGGCGGCATGGGCCGCTTGCAGCGTCAGTTCGGCTTGGCCATCGACAATCTGCTGGAAGTGCAAGTCGTCACGGCCGATGGGCGCTTGGTCACCGCCAACAAAGATGAGAACGTGGACTTGTATTGGGGCGTGCGCGGCGGCGGCGGCAACTTCGGTATCGTCACGTCGTTCAAGTTCGGCCTGCACGACTTCAACACGCCAATCCTGGGCGGCACCGCCATTTACCCCGGCGCGCAAGCCAAGCAAGTGCTGAGCAACTTCTTCGAGTACTCAGCCACGGCTTCGGACAAACTATGGCTGGTGGCGATCTTAAGCCGAAACATGAAGGGCGATGCATCAGCCGTCATTTCATCCAACTACATGGGCTCCCCCAGCGAAGGTGAGCCGGTGTTGAAAGCCTTCACCACGTTTGGAAATACGATCCGCACCGCCACCAGCACCACCGCATATGTAGATCTACAAAAGCAGTCGGACCAGACCGAGCGCCATGACCGGTATCACTACGCCAAGTCCGGGATGCTCGGCGCATTGGCCGCTCCGCAACAAAAGGCGCTGATCGACACCGCCGTCGACTATTTCATGGAAAACCCGATGCCGGGCACGCGCACGTTGCTGTTGCTGATGGGCGGCGCTGTGAACCGCGTGGATGCCAACGCCACGGCGTATCCGCACCGCAATGCTTTACATAGTATTGATGTGGGCGGCGACGGCGACACACGCGAGGACGGCGAAAAATACGTGCAGTGGGGCCGCAAGTACTGGGAGGGCATCGAGCCCTTCACCGGCGGCGGCTTCTACATCAACAGCATGATCGACGCGAACGAACGGCGTATTCAGGGCAATTTTGGCCCGAACTATGATCGCTTGGTCGCCGTGAAAACCAAATACGACCCCACCAATTTATTTCGCCTGAACGCCAACGTGAAACCGAAGGCCGCCTAGCATGAACCGCCGGGACATTTTAGCCACCATGGCTGTTGCTGCCGCATCGTCTGCACATGCTGCGGAAACGCCTGCCACAAGCCCCATGACGTATCCCAATAAAAAGTTCCCGGTGAAAGATTGCGTGGCGCTGGTGACCGGCTCTAATCGCGGCGTTGGATTGGGTTTTGTCGAGGTGCTGCTGAAGCGCGGTGCGAAACGCGTTTACGCCACGGCCCGCAACCCCAAAGCGCTCGCCGAACTGGCAGCGCTGGACCCCAAGCGCGTCGTGGCCCTGGAGTTGGACGTGACGAACGACGCCCAGCGCCACGCTGTCGCCGAACAGGCCAAGGATGTTACGCTACTGATTAACAATGCCGCCTATCCCGGCAGTGAAGTGGCGGACGAGCGCCGCTTTCTCTCAGCGACAAATCTTGATGATATCAAGCGCAGCATGGACACCAACTGCTACGCGCCCGCAGAACTGGCGCGGCTGTTTATTCCGCACATGCTGAAGAACGGGGGCGGCGCGGTGTTGAACATTCTCTCGGGCGGCGCGCTGTTTTGTTTGCCCGAGTTCACCAGCTATTCCACATCCAAAGCTGCGGCGGCGATCATGACTGCGGGCTTGCGCGCGGAAACCGACCGCCAACCGATTTTAGTCGTAAGCGTATTCACCGGCGGCGTGCAAACCCGCGCGCTGCCCATTGGCGCAACTGTTGCGTTTACACCTGCCGATCATGCCAATGAAGTGTTTGACGACATTGCTGAAGGGAAAACCACACTGTTCCCGTCCAGCGGCAAACCCAATATGCGCGAGCGCATCAATGCGGACCCGGAGGCCTTCGAGCGCCGCATCATCGACCGCTTCCACACCAACCCGGTCAAAATCGCGCCGTATTAGAGAGTAATAACGGTCAGCGTTTATCAATGTCATCCCCGTGAAAACGGGGATCCATTTTTCCACATGCACCGAATTGAGCTGAACAATTTAGCTGAACCATGGATTCCCGCTTTCGCGGGAATGACGTGAAGGGATGAGGGCCGCATATATGCCCTCTAGTGCATCTCCTCGCCGCCGGAGACGTTCATGGCCTCGCCGGTGATGTAGCGGGCGTCGCCCGAGCACAGGAAGGCGCAAGCGTTGGCGGTGTCTTCCACTTCGCCCACACGGCCCAACGGAATGCGCCCGCGCATCGCCGCCAAGTATTCATCCACTGTCTGTCCGCGTGCAGCGGACATGTAATCATTCTGCCAGGAACCCAAACCCGTGGTGACGTGGTTGGGGCACACGGCATTCACGGTGATCTGCAAGGGGCCGTGTTCAATCGCAACGGAACGTGTAAGCCCCACCAGACCATGCTTGGAGGCAACGTAGGACGATGTGAGGGCCGAACCCGATTTCGCTGCGCGGCTGGCCACCGAAACAATACGCCCCCGGCCCCAGTTGTCTTGAATGTCCTGTTTTTCCATCTGAATAATCGCGTGCTTCATCGCGAAGAAGCAGCCGCGCAGGTTCACGTTCAGCACCGTGTCCCACTTTTCTTGGGTTTGTTCGGTGAACTTGCCAAAAAGGTATCCCACCCCAGCGTTGTTGATGAGAATGTCGAGGCGGCCAAAGGTTTTTACGGCGTGGCCGATCATGGCCGCCACTTCGGCTTCCTCGCGCATATCAGCGGCGAAGGTTGTCACGTCCGCTTTAGTGGCATCGCGAATCTCTTGCGCGACGTGGTCCATCTCGGCCACGGCCGCGACACCGTGCGCGGGCGCCATCGCCCCTTTGGTCTGGCCTAAATCGTGGAGGACAATGCGCGCACCATCTTGAGCCAATCTTTTAGCAATCGCCGCACCTAAGCCGCCTTTGCGGCCAGAGCCGGTGATGACGGCCACTTTTCCTTTAAGATCGGCATAAGCCATACGCAGTTCCTCCTTCATATCCGAAGGCCGTTCATCGCATACCGATGATGAAACGCAACAGCGCGCGGCCTTGGCTGGTCGCAGGCTAACCGGTTAAGCCGCCGAATCGTTGGCCGCTGCGGGCTTGGCATCACGCCGCTCAAGCTGGCGATACGTGAAAAAGCTGACGGGGATGGTGAAGAGATACAGAATGCCTACGCCGGCCAGCGTGGCCCAAGGGTCCGTCACCAGGAAGGCCGCGATCACGCCCACCAGCAGCATCAGGAACAACACCGCCTGCGGCTTCACGCGGAAGTTTTTGAGCGAATACGTCGGCACGCGGCTGACCATCAGCGACGCCGAGACAATCAGGAACCCGCCCACAAGGTACGGGTTGTTGAAATTGAAGACGTCGGTTTCGAGTGACAGGATCAACGGCAGAATGGCGATGCCCGCACCCGCCGGGGCCGGAACACCGGTGAAGTAGCTGTGCGCCCACGACGGCAGATCAGGTTGCCCGATCATGGTGTTGAAGCGCGCCAGGCGCAGCACGCAGCACACGGCGTGCAAAAGACACAAGGCCCAGCCCAAGCGGCCCGCATCCTGCATCGCCCACAGATAGATCAGCATGGCGGGCACAACACCGAAGTTGACCGCATCGGCCAGGCTGTCCAACTCGGCGCCGAACTTGCTGGTGCCGCGCAGCATGCGCGCCACACGGCCATCAAGCCCGTCACAGA
>JAEUKL010000238.1 GCA_016793005.1 Rhodospirillaceae bacterium
AACATCGCTGGGGCTGTTGTCGTAGCGCACCGCGAATAAGTAATTGAATACCGCTGTGGGCATCGTGCTTTGAATCAAAATCGCACCCCGCGCCGGCCCCTCAAGACCCAGCAGGGTCACAACACTGAGCGCCACCAGAAACCCCGCGCCGAGCCGATACGCCGAAAACAAAACGGCGCGCCCCATGCCATGTACGGACAACGTGGCCAGCGATGTCCCCAGCGACATCAGCATCAGCGGAATGGCGAAACTGCCCGCCGTCGTGATGGTATTCATGAGCCATGTGGGCAGCGTCGTATCGGTGCCCAGCAGCAGCAAGGCTAGCGGCAGAGTCCAGAGCACGGGGTTGCGAAAAAACAGATTGGCGTCCATATGCCCACGCGCAATGCCGATGCCTAAGCTGAACTGAAACAGCGACGTGACCGCGAAGTAGGCAACGGCCAACGCCAAGCCCATATCACCGAACGCAAACAGGCACAGGGGCAGCCCCATGTTGCCCACATTGGGGAAGGTCATTGCCGGCAGATACGCGCGGATCGGTTTGCGCAAGACCTTCAGAAACGCCAAACCAACCAGGGCCGTTATCGCAATCACGGCCACACCCGCCACAATAATCTCCGCCATGGCATTCAGTGCGATGCGGTGCGTGAGCAGTTGTGACAACAACAAGCAAGGCGCGCCGACATGCAGCACCAGCGCCGAAACCATATTGTGGTCGAAAGGCATTTTCTGACGCGCCCAGACGTACCCAATCGCGGCAATCAGGAACACAGGTGCGATAATGGCAAAGATCTGGGCGGTCATGGCGCTGGTGTAAAAGATTGCGTCATCCTGTCAACAGCCGCTGTTTTCATTGACAGCCAGGGCGCGTCCTTCCAGGCTTCAGGCATGATCCATCTTCACGCGACCTGCATCTCAATCGGCGGCATGGGTATCTTGATCCGGGGTGCTTCGGGCAGCGGCAAATCCGACCTGGCCTTGCGGCTGATCGACCTGGGGGCAGAGTTGGTATCCGACGATTACTGCGAAATCACCGCCGAGAACGCAAAGCTGATGGCCGCAGCCCCCGCGACCATTGCGGGAAAGCTTGAAATCCGCGGGTTTGGTATTGTGCGGCTGCCCCACATTGAAAAAGTGGCCGTGGGGTTGATTGTGGATTTATGCAAAGGCCACGAGATCGAACGCCTGCCGGAAACCACCACAGCGGTCATTGAAAACACGGCGGTGCCGTTGCTGAAGTTAGACCCCTTTACCGCCTCGGCCGCACATAAAGTGCGGATGGCCGTACATGCACTGGCGGCGGGCGCGCGCCATACATAAAGCTTTCAGGGTCTTCGCTTTGAGGGTGTTGGCGCTCTATGCTAGGTTGCGCCCGTCATGGTTGCCCATAGTTCGCCAAAAGAAAGTTCGCGCCCGCGCCTTGTTGTCGTCACCGGCATGTCCGGGGCCGGCAAAGGCGTTGCGTTGCAGGCGCTGGAAGATGCGGGCTTTGAAACCGTCGACAACTTACCCGTCGCGCTGATCAATGCGGTCGTGACGGCGCAGGACGATCACTCCATTGCTGTGGGCGTCGATGTCCGCACACGCGATTTTGATGCCGCGCGCTTATTAAGTGTGATCGAGAATATCCGCCAGAACACACACATTGATGTGGGCCTGATGTTCCTGGATGCGGATACCGACATGATCACGCGGCGCTACACCGAAACGCGCCGGCCACACCCGTTAGCGCCCGAACGCCGGGTCAGCGACGGTATAGAGTTGGAACGGCAACTTTTAGCGCCGCTGCGCGAAAGCGGTGGCTTAGTGATCGACACCAGTCATTTACTCCCAGCCGATTTGAAACGCATTGTGCAGGGGCAATTCGGCGGCGGCGGCGTGCGGCCCATGCAGGTGTTTTTAATGTCGTTCGGTTACAAGAACGGCCTGCCGCGCGATGCAGACCTGGTCTTAGACGTGCGATTCTTGAAGAACCCGCATTATGACAAGATCCTGCGCCCGATGACCGGGCTTGACCCGGCGGTTGGGGCCTTTATCAGCGAAGACCCTGCATCCGCGACGTTTTTAGAGCGGGCGGGCGCGCTTTTAGAGCCGCTGTTGCCCCTGTACGAACGCGAGGGAAAGTCGTATTTCACCATTGCTATCGGCTGCACAGGCGGCCAACATCGTTCCGTCTACATGGTGGAACGTTTGAAGGAGTGGTTCGCCGCGCACAGCATCCCGGTCGATGTCCGTCACCGCGATATGCCGCGCCCGCCACATGCCCCGAAAAGATCGTAAGCCCCAGATCACAAATAACCGCTCGTCAATCAAAGATCATAAATAACACGAATGCCGCAAACAAAACCTTTGATCGGATTGGTCCTGGTCACTCACGGGCGCTTGGCCGTTGAACTGGTGGCAGCCATGGAGCATGTCGTGGGCCCGCAAACGCAGGTCGCAAGCGTGTGCATCGGCCCCGAAGACGATATGGAGCGCCGCCGTCAGGACATCATGAAAGCGGTTGAAGGTGTGAACGCCGGTTCTGGCGTAGTGGTGCTGACCGACATGTTTGGCGGCACGCCGTCGAACCTGGCCATCTCGATCATGGAAAACGCGCCCGTGGAAGTGATTGCCGGCGTGAACCTGCCGATGCTGATTAAACTCGCCTCGGTGCGCGGCGCGGAAGATCTGGCTAATGCCGTAGCCCAGGCGCAGGACGCGGGCCGCAAATACATCAACGTTGCCTCGGCCCTGCTGGGCCAGGGCAAATAAATTAAAGCGCAAATATTTAAGGTTGTTCCGCCGATGTCTGGTGTGTTGCGACGCGACGCCGAGATTTGCAACAGCAAGGGCCTGCACGCCCGCGCCGCCGCAAAGTTCTGCAAAACCGCGGAACAGTTCGAGGCTGAAATTCTGGTCAAGCGCGGCGACACGGAAGTGTCGGGGCGCTCGATCATGGGCCTGATGATGCTGGCCGCAGCGCAAGGCACGACCATTCAGATCACCACGTCGGGCAGCGACGCTGACGCCGCCATGACCGCCATTTGCACACTGGTCGCCAACAAATTCGATGAAGAGTAAAAAACCAAAGTCACAGCACGAACAAGTGTTCACCGGCATGGCCGTGGGCGCCGGCGTGGCGATTGGCGTAGTCTATCGGCACGACAGCCGTTCGAACGTTCACATTCGCGAACAAGCGATTTCCGCAGCCAAAGTCCGCAGCGAACAGCATCGATTGCTGGAAGCCGCCGCCCGCGCATCGGGCGAAGTACAGAAGCTGCAAGGCGAGGCCAAGCGCCTGCCGGGTGCGGCGGGCGAGGAAATCGGCTACCTGCTCGATGCCTACCAGCAGATGTTGTCCGGCTCGCGGCTTATTCGCGGTGTCCAGAAGCGCATTGCCACCGATCAGGTAAATGCCGAGGCTGCCGTGATGCGGGAAATCGGCCTGATGGTCGAAGCCTTCGCGGCCATGGAGAACCGCTACCTCGCGGCCCGCGTGGACGACATCCGCGAAGTGGGCCGCCGCTTGGTGGAAAGCCTGACGGGCAAGAAAACGCGCGCGCTCGCGAACCTGCCAAAAAACGCTGTTATCGTGGCCGATGAATTATCGCCCGCCGATACGGCCACGCTTGACCCAGCCCATGTGGCGGGTTTGGTGACGTTGGTGGGTGGTGTGGAAAGTCATACCGCCATTGTCGCGCGCTCGCTGGGGTTGCCGGCCGTTGTCGCGGACGATGTGATTCTGGACGAAGCCCAGAACGGCCAGGCTATTATCGTCGATGGCGCAACCGGCACCGTTATCCTAAGTCCCTCGCCGAAATCGCTGGCCACCTACCGCAAGCGCAAAGCGGAAATTCTGCGCGAGCAAAAGTCCTTACGCAAACTGACGGCGGTGCCCGCCGTGACCAAGGACGGTGTTGCGATCAAACTGATGGCCAACATCGAACTTCCATCAGAGATTGAAAGCATTCTCGATGCCGGTGCGGAAGGCGTGGGCCTGTTCCGCAGCGAGTTCATGTTCATGAACCGCAAGGACCTGCCCAGCGAGGAAGAGCAGTACAAAAACATAAGCGACGTCGTGCGTCAGATGCAGGGCAAGCCGGTGACGATCCGCACGCTTGATGTCGGCGCCGATAAACTGGGTGCCGCTTTTGATATGAAGCCCGGTCCGAACCCGGCGTTAGGTTTGCGCGCCATTCGATTTTCGTTGCGGCGGAAGAAATTACTTCTCGCTCAACTGTCGGCGATTTTGCGCGCCAGCGTGCATGGCCCGGTGCGGATTTTGCTGCCCATGGTGTCCACGGTCGATGAAATCCGCGAAGTGAAGAAAATCATGGGCCGCGTGGTCAGCCGCTTAAAGCGCCGCGGCGTGAAACTGCCCGACCCGCTGCCGCCCTTGGGTGTGATGATCGACATTCCGGGCGCGGCCTTGGCCGCCGATGCGCTGGCGGCGGAATCCGATTTCTTTGCCATCGGCACCAACGACCTGACGCAGTACACACTGGCCATCGACCGTACCGACGAGCAGGTGGCGTACTTGTACAATCCGCTGCATCCGGCGGTACTGCGCCTGATCCAGTTCTCTGCCGAGGCCGCGGCGGCAGCGCGGATCCCTGTGTCTGTGTGTGGCGAGATCGCGGGAGATCATCGGCTCACAGCGCTTTTGCTGGGCTTTGGGATCAGCGAACTATCCATGTCGGCCGCCAGCCTGCCGCGGGTTAAAAAGCGCATCCTGGCCTTGAATCTGTCGGCTATTTCCGGCCGGGTCCGGCGCATTACCTCTGAGTCTGACCCCCGCCGCCTCAAGGACTTAGTCGCTGAATTATCAGGCTAAAACGGCATTTATCCCCAGTGCATTGCGCGCTTGGACGGCGCTTGGTATACGCCCCCACCTTTTCATCCGTTCAAAACCCGGCTTTGGAGCCTTTCATGCCCTTCGACGATTACAAAGTAAAAGACCTGTCCCTTGCTGATTGGGGCCGCAAAGAACTGAACATCGCCGAAATCGAAATGCCGGGCCTGATGGCTATCCGCAAAGAGTACGGGCCCAAGCAGCCATTAAAGGGCGCACGCATTGCAGGCTCATTGCACATGACCATCCAAACGGCTGTGCTGATTGAAACCTTGAAGGCCTTGGGCGCAGACGTGCGCTGGGCGTCGTGCAACATCTTCTCGACGCAGGATCATGCCGCCGCCGCCATTGCCAAGGCCGGCACACCGGTGTTCGCCGTGAAGGGCGAAACCCTGGAAGAATACTGGGACTACACCCACAAGATTTTCGAGTGGGCCGACGGCGGCAGCGCCAACATGATCCTGGATGACGGCGGCGACGCCACATTGCTGCTGGTGCTGGGATCAGAAGCCGAGAAAGACCCGAAGAAGATTTCAAAACCGGGCAACGAAGAAGAAACCGTGCTGTTCGCGGCCATTGCCAAGCGCATTAAAGAGCAACCGGGTTGGTACTCGAAAACGCTGGCCGCCATTAAAGGTGTGTCGGAAGAAACCACCACGGGCGTGCATCGCCTCTATCAAATGGCCAAAGACGGCCGCCTGCCCTTCCCCGCCATCAACGTAAACGACAGCGTGACCAAATCGAAGTTCGACAACGTCTACGGCTGCCGCGAAAGCCTGGTGGATGCGATCCGCCGCGCCACTGACGTGATGATGGCCGGTAAAGTTGCGGTCGTCGCCGGCTTCGGTGACGTGGGCAAAGGCTCGGCCGCTTCACTGCGCCAGGCCGGCTGCCGCGTGATGGTGACCGAGGTCGACCCGATCTGCGCGCTGCAAGCCGCCATGGAAGGCTATCAGGTTGTGACCATGGAAGATGCGGCCCCGCTGGCCGACATTTTCGTCACCGCCACCGGCAATCTGGATGTGATCACGGTCGATCACATGCGCAACATGAAAGACCGCGCCATCGTCTGCAATATCGGCCACTTCGATACCGAAATTCAGGTGGAAGGTCTGCGTAACTTTAAGTGGCACAACATTAAGCCGCAGGTTGACGAAGTCGAATTCGCCGACGGCAAGCGCGTGATCCTGCTGGCTGAGGGCCGCTTGGTGAACTTGGGTTGCGCGACGGGCCATCCCAGCTTCGTGATGAGCGCTTCTTTCAGCAACCAGACCCTGGCCCAGATCGAACTGTGGACCAACGGCGCCAAGTACAAGCACCAAGTGTACGTGCTGCCCAAGAGCCTAGATGAAAAGGTGGCCGAGCTGCATTTGGCGAAAGTCGGCGCCAAGCTGACCAAGCTGTCGCCCAAGCAGGCCGGCTACATCGGCGTGCAGCAGCAGGGCCCCTTCAAGCCGGAAACTTATCGTTATTAAAACCCGTCTAAAGACAGGAATCTGCTTGTAGATTGTTGATCTTAGCGACGTTCACAGCCACATTGCACGGGCTGTCGGGGATAACCCCGACAGCCCGTTTTGCATGAGCGCATGTGAAGGCAGCGCCGCTGGCCCCATGGATGATATCAACCTTCCGCTGATCGCCGGCCTGATCGCCATCATTGTGCTGGTGCCCACCGTGGCCATGGTGCTGTGGCGGCAGTTCCAGCACTGGAAACGCGCTGAGAACGTGCGCGATGCGGCCCTGCGTAATCGGGATACATTTGCGGCCGCTCTGGATACCGCGCCCGAAGGCTACATGGCTTGGTTCTACAAGCGCGGATCAGACGAGGCGGACGAGCAATGCTCGCGCCGCTTGGCCGTGCTGCTGGATCTCTTGCGCGGGCGCGACGCCACCTTCGCCGACGTGCTGGAAGGCTTCGATGCCGTGTCGCAAGACATGCTGCGCGAGTCCGTGTTGCGCCTGAAAGATACCGGCAATGGGTTTCGCTTAGGTCTGGTGCACACCGGCACCAATCGCCGAATTGATGCGCGGGGGCTTCGCGCTGTTTCCGAAGATGGCGATACGCTGGCGGATGTGCTGTGGATGAGCGACATCACCGAGAGCGCAGCCGCTGTGGAAGCGCTGACGGAAGAAACCTCGTCCCTCAAGCGCGAGGCGGCGCTGATGAAGGTGGCATTGGACAGCATCGACGTCCCGGTGTGGGTGCGGGATGATGATCTGTCGCTGATTTACTGCAACCTTGCCTACGTGATGGCTGTCGATGGCAAGAATGCCGCCGACATTGTGGCGCGCGGCCGTGAAATTGCCCCACGTGTAACGGTGCGCGAGGCACGTGCCCTAGCTGCTGCAGCGCGTGCCGCCGGTGAAATCCGCAAAAACCCCTTCCACATGGTGCTGGATGGCAGCCGCCGTTTGATGGAAGTGACCGAAGCGCCGACGCGCACCAAAGAAAGCATGGCGAATGCCGGTTCCAAGGCTGAAGCGCCGTTGTTGTCGGATGGCACAGGGCGCTTAACCGCCGGCATGGCTTATGACATCACGCGCCAGGAAGAACTTGAAACACGCCTGAAGCGCGAAGCGGCCGCCCAAGCCGACGTGCTGGAGCGTTTGGGCACGGCCATTGCCGTGTTTGGCCCAGACACGCGTCTGGCGTTTCACAACGCGGCCTTTGCGAAACTGTGGACCTTGGACACCACATGGCTGAATGAAGCCCCGGGCTACGGCTCGGTGTTGGATGCCATGCGCAGCCAGCGCCGCTTGCCGGAAGTGGCCGACTTCCCCGCGTTCAAAGACAAAGAGCTGGCGCGCTTCAACTCGCTGCTGGAACCCTTGGAAGACGTGCTGCACCTGCCCGACGGCGGCACATTGCGCCGAACTATTGCGCCGCACCCCATGGGCGGATTGCTGATGACGTACGAAGACGTCACCGACAAGTTGGCGCTGGAACGCTCCTACAACACGTTGATCGCCGTGCAGCGTGAAACCATCGACAATCTGCAAGAAGCCGTGGCGGTGTTCGGCG
>JAEUKL010000263.1 GCA_016793005.1 Rhodospirillaceae bacterium
CGATTTGTGCCGCAACGTCCTGTGGCCTATTTCCGTATGCACGCACATCGACGGCCAGATGGTGGTGCGTTACTCAACCGATCACATCAGTCCCTTTCCTTCGATCCGCAACAATAAGCCTTTCAATATTTCGCTGACGAAAACTGCCACGGGTACCGTGTTTCTAGCATTCACTGACCCGGCGATCCGCTACGAGTTGGTCAGCAAGGAAGTCACAGGCAGCACTTCAGCGCGCAGCCAGAAAGTTGCGGAAGATCGCCGTCAGCTGATGGAGCAACGCTTCAAGCGGGTCAGGCAAGACGGTTACTGCTGCCTGGACCTGTCGCAAACCGGCCAGGTCGGCATGGCTGTGCCTATCTTCGTTCAAGGCAGCGTGTTCGCTGTACTTTCGTTGCGATTCTATACGTCGGCGATGTCTCACAAGACCGCCATCGAGCGCTACCATGCCTTGTTGCGCGCAAGCGCTGATAAAATTGAAGGTGGCATCGCCGTCACCGCCCCCATGCTTAACGTCAAGGCCCGAAAGTAATTTCGGCTGCAAGCATCGCCCCAGATTGCCATCAGCTTGGCACCCAAATCGCCCCTGTTTCAATCGCTGAACAGGGGTGTGTTTTTATTTTCCGGCCCCGCCATCCCCGGCGCAGGATGAAACCAATCGCGCCACCGTGTGCAGTTACGGTCGAGCGCAGCATAATTCCAAAAGGGGGAAATCTGATGACATTTCTGAACCACCGCGCCTGCCTGCGTTCTGGGCTGCGGGCTGGCCTGCTGGCCGCGACCTGCGTTTCAACGCTGGCAACGCTTCCAAGTTATACCATGGCGCAAGACCAAGCTGCGGAAGTCGGCGGGTTGGAAGAGATCGTCGTGACCTCTCGCAAGCGTGAAGAAAAACTGTTTGATGTGCCGATTGCCATCACGGCCTTCAATTCGGCCGATCTTGAAAAGGCGCAGTTGTTCGATATCCGCCAAGTCGCAACGCTATCGCCGGGCTTGAGTTTTCAAAACGTGTCGGGCAAAACCAACCCCGGCCGCTCAAACCCTGCGTTGTTCATCCGCGGCATGACGACAACGGCTTCGGGCACGTCGCGCCAAGCCACAAGCGCAGTGTTCGTTGACGGTATTTTCGTGCTTGGCGGCATCAGTTCCATCAACACCGTCGATGTCGAACGTGTCGAAGTCATCAAGGGCCCACAGAACGCCTACTACGGACGCAATACATTTGCAGGCGCGGTAAATTTCATCACTAAGAATCCGGGCAACAACTTCAAGGGCGAAATCCGCGCCGAAGGAACGACCCAGCACTCCAATGAATTGAGCGTATCTGTAGAAGGCCCGTTAGTTGAAGACGTCCTCGCAGGACGCATCTCAGTGCTCACTCACGAAAAAGGCTCAATGTATACCGCCACCGACGGCGGAAAGTTGGGCGAGGAAAGCACTCAGTCGATCACTGGTACCTTGTTCGCGACCCCGAACGATCAGCTGACCTTGCGTGTTCGCGCGCATTACCAGGAAGACGACGATGGCCCGGCCAGTTGGGGTTATCTTGCCGGCACGAAATACGGCAACAATTCCTGCGCTGGAAAGTCGATCACCGGTGCAGACCGCAATGGCGTCCCCGGGACATTCGCGGTCACGCAGCCTTACTTCTGCGGCAGCATCCCGACGTTAAGTCAGGTAGGTGAGCAGGTCATCAGCTCCAATACCAACTTGCGCAGCCCATTCATGAACAGCCTTGGCAACCCCAATGGCTTGATCAACGCGTTTTTCAATAACTCGCTGAATCACCCCCTGATCGCGCGTGCGCCGAAACTCGACCATATGGGTATGAAGCGCGAAATGCTGCGCCTGAACGGCACAGCGCAATACGAATTCGCCAATGAGATCACGGCCACGTTGAACATGGCCTACAACCAGAACGACACACTTCTGGTCATGGATACAGACAAGACCGACCTGGAAAACGTCTACGCGGCAGCCCCTGCCCTCTATGACGACTATTCCGCCGAATTACGGCTTCAATCTTCACAATCCGAAGCCTTACGCTGGATGGTCGGCGGCAATATGTACCGCGGCGCCTTCGATGCCGACTACAGCGGCGCTGTGACGATGCAAGTACGTTTCACGCCTGTGTCGGCCCAGAACACAGGCCCGACGGCTTTCGTGCCGTTCAATGCCAATGGAGAACGTGCCCGCGTGTACGCCGGCTTTGGATCGTTGGAATACGACATCCTTGATAACCTGACGCTGTCGGGGGAACTGCGTTATCAGACGGACCGTTCGAAAACCCAGCCATCAAACGTGGCTTCGCAGTACGCGAAGTTCAATGATTGGCTGCCGCGCGTGATCTTGAACTATAAGCCGGAAGAAAATTGGACCTTATACGCAAGCTGGGCCCGTGGCGTTCTGCCGGGACAGTTCAACACCTCGTACATCAACGCGACTGCGGCTCAGAAAGCCTATCTGGACAGCGTCGTCACAGGCATCACACCGGTTCTGGAATCGCAGCGCGTCGACAGCTATGAAATCGGTTCGAAGCAACAACTGCTGGACAATCGCCTGCAATACACCATCGCACTGTACAAAATGAACTGGGCGAACCTGCCATCCAGTTCGACCATCGCCATTCCGGGCACCACTACGCCATTGACCGTGTCTGTGTACGGCGATGCCAAGTTGAAAGGCCTGGAGTTTGAAACAACCGCGTTACTTGCGCCCGGCTGGGATGCGTCGCTGCGCTTCAACTGGCAGGAAGGTACTTACACCAACTACACCCAAGGCTTGGTGGCGACAGGCCTCGTCGTCGGTTTGTACGGCTACAACGGCAAGAAATTGCCGCGTGTGCCGCAGTATAGCGGGAGCTTCTCGACCGGTTACCGTGCTGGCTTAAGCGGCGATTGGGATTGGTTCGTGCGCGCTGACGCGGCCTACACCGGCAAGTCGTGGGACAGCGAAGCCAATATTGTTAAGACCGATGATTACATTCGGACGAATGCCCGAATTGGGGTCGAAAACCAGGATTTGATGATCGAATTATTCGCCAAGAACCTGTTTAACGATAAGCATTGGGATTATGCTTTCCGTAACGCCAGCTTTGGCGAAGCTGGATCGTTGCAGATTTTGCAACCGGGAA
>JAEUKL010000285.1 GCA_016793005.1 Rhodospirillaceae bacterium
GGCGCGGTCAACGCAGGGTCTCCCGACAAAAGAGCCGTTTCTGCCGCTATCCGCCGGTTGTCTTCCGACGCAATATCCAGCCCGAGCGCTTGCCCATTGGCCTCAAGCGGCTCAATAAACTGAATCACGTACCGTTCGCCATCATGAGGCGTAAGCGTACGGATTGCAAAATCAGGGACACCATCGGCGCGCGCGGCGGCCAGAAATTTTGCTTCGTCTTTTTGCGGAACACGGCGGACGAAGCCAAATCCGCGAGCGCCCGGAAACTCCTGCTTCAAATCGCGCGTGAGACTGTAGTTGTGGAAACTTGCACGGGTTACAGCGGCACCGCCGCCGACCAGAACCGCCCCACGGACCCCACGCAATCCAAATTGGTACAGACGAAAACGATTGAGCACAGTCGCCGCCGCACGCTCGGTCGCATCACGCAGTCGCTCGCGCGCGGCGTTTTCATTTAGGCTCTCGAGCTGGACAACGGCCACCGCAGTCAGACCCAGCCCAACGGCCATCGTCGCCGCAACCCAGCGCAGCAAAATCCAGGATCTGAAAAAATTGGTCCGGGCAAGCGGGCGATGAATGAGATTCACAGATACTCGCGAAGTTCAAAAAAGAATGAATACCCAACCACTTGCATGCATGCCCATGATAGTGGCTTTTGCCGTACGCGCAAAACACACAAGCCTGTGCTTAGGTGCCTGTGCGCGCGGCACCGCCTAAAGTAGGTAGTAAGTTGTCTTTGCAAGCTTAACGTCGGGCAATTTTTTCATCCCGCGACCTGTTCGCGCATTGCCGCGTGAGATCGCAAAATACGCAAAATATAAGTCACCATGAACTTGTAAGCGCTTTGCAGAACCCGTTAAATCTGACTGAAATGCGTGATGTGTTCCTGATTTTCCTGCGGTTGGGGCTGACCAGTTTTGGCGGGCCTATTGCGCACCTGGATATCTTCCGCCGCGAGTTCGTGGCCAAACGTCAGTGGCTGGATCAGCAGACTTATGCCGAGATGGTGGCCGTGTGCAGCGTGCTGCCGGGCGCCACCAGCAGTCAGGTCGGCTTATCATTAGGTCACTTGCGCGGCGGCTGGCGCGGCGCACTGGCCGCATGGGCAGGCTTCACGCTGCCGTCGGCGATCATCATGGTCGCGTTTGCATTTTTTGCTGCCGGCCCCGGCGCGGTCGCGCATCAGCCTTGGGTCCACGGCCTTAAACTGGCCGCCGTGGCGATTGTCGCCCATGCCATCTGGGGCATGATACGCACGTACTGCCTGAACCTCGGCGCACTCGTGCTGGCCGTGCTGATTGCGGCCGTGCTGGCCGGTCTGCCGACGCTCACCGCTCAACTGGCCACGCTTGCGTTTGGCGCCGTGGCGGGGGTCCGGCTCAAGTGGGGGGCGATGGACAACGCTGCGCAATCCGAGCCCGCTCCGCGCATCAACTATGCATTGTCCCTGACCGCGATACTGATCTTCACGGCGCTGCTGGCGGCCTTGCCGGCCCTCGTCCAACTTCACCCCAACGCCCTGTTGGTGATCGCCGATAAGTTTTACCGGGCGGGGGCTTTGGTGTTCGGCGGCGGGCATGTGGTGTTACCGCTGCTGCACCAGGAATTTGTGGCCCCCGGCCTGATTGACGCCGACACATTTCTGGCCGGCTACGGCATGGCCCAGGCCGTGCCTGGGCCGCTGTTCACCTTCGCCGCTTATCTGGGTGGGGTGGTTGGCGGCGGCGTGACCGGCAGCGCAGGTGACACAGTGGCCGCAGCCTTGGTGTCCCTGGTCATGATCTTCCTGCCCTCGGTCTTGCTGGTGGCGGGGGCCGTACCGCTGCTGCGCGGGCTTCAGCGCCACGTCTGGGCACGGCACATGCTGGCGGGCATCAACGTGGCCGTGGTCGGCTTCCTGATGGCTGCTTTCGCCACACCGATCCTGCCCACGGCCATCCAGTCCTTCCCGGACATCATTCTCGCCGCCGTCGGACTGGCGTTGTTGTTCACACGCAAGGTTCCCTCTTGGGCCGTCGTGCTGCTCTGCGCGGGCGTCGCCCAGGGTTACGCCTGGCTGGCGTAAGCCTCCGAAAAGGCCCGTTGTCGCCCTGAAAAAGCCAGGAAAACCCTGGAGATTCGGCCTGACCCAATAGACCGATCTATCCTTTTGCGCGGGGGTCCTATCCCTTCGCACAGTATGTTCTGGACAGGCCGTCGGGCAGATTGGAGGTGCGACATGACACCACGTTATGACGCAAAACGCCAAGCGGCAGCCGCCAAAGGCACAGAGGGAAACATGATTACGATCAGCTTTCTCGAAGATATCGACGGTGAACCCACCCCGTCCGCCCATAATGACCGCGTCTTAGACGCACGCCACGCCGCAGGTTACAAGGCGCTGGGCTGCAACGAACTGGGCCCCGCCGATCCGCGCTATTTCATGCCGCCCGATGCCGTTCAACGAGACGCCCTGATGCTGGGCCTGCAACCCGCCGCCACCCCCCCTGCACAGAAGACACAGGCTCCGCCCGCCTTCACCATCATCGCCAACGGCCGACTGCTGAATGAGATCGATGACGGCCGTATTCCACGCTACGCCACGCACCCCTGGGCCGCATAAACAACGCGAAAACACATCCCACCCCTTCTCTGCGGCAAACCTGCACGCATTTCATCAAATCCTGTCGATTTCGCGTGGCATTAGCTTGCGCTTCACGTGCTCAGACCTAACTATGCAGATGGGTTAAGTCACATCTCAGCAGGGGAACGCACGCCATGTCGCCGGCAACGACGCACACGACGTCCGCCCCCACTCCGTCTGCAACACCCGTAACCCCGAAAATGCCGCCAAAGATGCCAATGTCGGCCTGGGTCTTCCCGGTTCTGGCTGTCGGTTTCTATGTCTTAAGTTCCGTTACGGGCTTTGGCGGCACCTTCATCCCCTCACCGACCGGAATCGGGTTCGCTGTCGCCTTGGTGCCGGTCTTGTTCGGGGCCGTGTTTGCGGCGGTGTACCACGCTGAGGTTATCGCGCACCGCACGGGCGAGCCCTACGGCACACTGGTGCTGACAGTCGCCGTGACCGTGATCGAAGTGGCGCTGATCACCACCGTCATGCTGGGCGGCGGTGAAGACGGCACAAACACCGCGACGATTGCGAGAGACACGGTTTTTGCCGTGGTGATGATTGTGTGCTCGGGCCTAGTGGGCATTTGCATTTTCGTCGGCGGGCTGCACCACCACGAGCAAGGCTTCCGCGTGACGGGGGCCGCCTCATACCTCGCGGTGTTGCTGGCCATGTGCGTGCTGGTGCTGGTGCTGCCGAACTACACAGTCTCGATCCCCGGGCCGGTGTATGGCACGTCGCAGCTCATTTTTGTCAGCCTCGTCACCATCGCACTCTATGGTGTGTTCCTTTACATCCAGACGGTGAAGCACCGTGACTACTTCATCATGAATGTCTGGAAGAAGACCGACGTCTCACCCGACGATCTGGGCGCTGATGGTGCTGCCGTAGATGAAGATGGACACATCGGCGATGTG
>JAEUKL010000298.1 GCA_016793005.1 Rhodospirillaceae bacterium
CCGAGTTCGAAAAGAAGCTCAGCAAATTCTCCGGCGATAAATGAATATTTCCTACCGGCATGATGCGATCCTCACGCCGGAAGCCTATGCCGACGTTCTGAACCGCACCAGCTTAGGCGCGCGCCGCCCGGTGGGCGACCCCAATGCCGTTGCACTGATGCTGCAACATGCCGACATTCTGATTACCGCCTGGGATGCTGAGAAACTGGTGGGGGTCGCGCGTTCGTTCACGGACCGCGCCTTTGTGACGTACCTTGCTGACTTGGCGGTGGACGAAGCCTACCAGAAGCAAGGCATTGGTAAGCAACTCATCGCTGAAACCGCCAAGCAATGCCTGCCGACTTGCAGGATCGTGCTGTTTGCCGCACCCGATGCCGAGACGTATTATGGCCGCGTGGGGTTGTACCCGATGACGACCGGGTGGGGATTGGCCGCCGGTACGCTGCCCAAAGGCACAGCTTAAAGCCCAAGTTTTAAAGCCCAAGTTTTAAAGCCATGTTCGAAACCTGGATCTTCATGACGCTGGCCGCCGTGGCCATCCAAAGCGTCCGCTCGGTTTTGCAGAAAAACTACGTGGCCAAGTTCACGGTGGTGGGCGTGGCCTATGCCCGTTTTCTGTTCGCGTTTCCGTTAACAGTGCTGTTTGTGGCGCTGGCTGTGTCGCATCCTGGCGCAACTCTGCCGGCACCGACGGCCATGTTCCTGGTGTACGCGGTGGTGGGTGGTGTTGCGCAAGTGTTCGGCAATCTTGTGTTTACGCATCTGGTGGGCTTTGCCAACTTCACCATCAGCACCACGTACTCCAAAACCGAAACCGTGATCGCTGCGCTGTTCTCGTTTCTGGTTATCGGCGATGTGCTGCAAGGCTTTGGCCTAGTGGGCGTGCTGCTGACGTTCGTGGGGGTGATTGTCATCGCCGCAGGCCGCGAGCGCCTGACGTTTAAGTCTCTGGCTCTGGCGATTACCGACAAAGCGGCACTTTATGGCATCGGCACAGGTGCCTTGTTCGCGGTGGGGTCCACGTCGTACCGCGCGGCGGCTCTGGCCTTGGGCACCGATGATTTCCTGCTCAATGCCTTTTACACTCTGGCCTGGGTGTCGTTCTTTCAGGCTGTGTTGATGACGGTGTGGGTGACCGTGAAATCGCCCACCATCCTGTTTGCGATTTTCCGCCAGTGGCGCAGTGCTGTCTGGCTGGGCCTGACGGGTGCGGGCGCCTCGGCAGGTTGGTACGCGGCTTTTGCGGTTCAAAAAGTGCCTTATGTGCTGGCCGTCGGGCAGGTGGAACTGGTGCTGGCCTACTGCGCGTCGCGCTTCATGTACAAAGAAACCGCCAAGCCCATTGAAGTTGCGGGCATACTCATTACCGTGCTTGGCATTCTGTTCGTCGTATTTGCGAAATAGCTATTCCTTGGGCATGGCCAGTGTGGCGTCGATCGCATGATAGATGCGGTTTAGCCGCGCGGGATTGTCCATCACATCCAGCGTCAAAATCGCCAGGTCCGCGCGCGTGACGGCGCTGAAGGTGGTCTCATCCACCGTCAGTCCCGCCTTGTGCGTGGCGGGCGGTAAAGGCTCGTTGTTGGGGATCACGCCGTTGCGAATAATCGTGTAGGGCACGCCGCCGTCGGCAATCAACTTCTCGGCCTTACCTTTATCCACCAGGGCGGGTGTTTGTTTGTAGCTGGCCAGGGCAGGGACGATCTTGATGTTCTCGCCTGCACCAATCGAACCATGCAGAATGATCTGGTTCACACCCGTGCGTTTGCCATGCGTGACAATGGCGCGGGCAACGCGCTCATAAAAATCCGGGGCTTTGACTTCGCCGCGTTGTGCCGACGCATCAATCGCCACGCGGAATTTGTGGCTGCTGAAGGCTTTGCCGATGCTGGCCTCGTCCAGCACATCGCCGATGGCATAGCGCACCTTTAGCCCGGTCAACCGGTCGCGATTGTCGTCCTTGCGTGTGAATACGGTCACGTCTTCACCGGCCTGCACCAAGAGCTTCACGATATCAGAGCCCAAACGGCCCGTGCCGCCAAAAACAATCACGCCATCTTTGGCAAAGGCAGGCGTTGCAAGGAGTAGAAGGGCCAACGCACGACACAAAACCTTCAACATGAATTCCCCCGCTTTAAAGCGAGCGTAGTAATTCACAGTCGGGGCTTCGTTGGCCAGTGATGAATTGGCGGCTGACCAAAACTGACCGTGCTTATTCGCTTTCAGCCTTACCAGCCGCGATCATGGCGTCGATGGTTTTTTCATCGTAACCCAGCTCGCGTAGCACTTGCTTGGTGTGCTCGCCCTGGCGCGGTACATCCAGCCGCACGCCGGGCCGCACGCCATTTACTTCAACGGGGATGGCGGGCAGCTTCATCTTGGTGCCCTTCTTCTCACCATCAGCAACGGTGAGGGGCACCAATCCGCCAGCCGCATTCAAGTGCGGGTCGTCGAACATTTCATGCGGTTTGGCAATCGGCGCGAACGGCATGCCGGTTTTTTCCAGCTTGGCCATCAGGTCGGCTTTGGTGAAGGTTTTGAACAGCGCTTCAATGCGCGGCTTCACCTTGTCACGTTGGCTCACACGCCCGTTGTTGGTGGCCAGGCTTTCGTCGGCGGCAAAGTCTTTTAACTCGAACGCTTCGCAGAATGTTTTCCATTGGCTGTCGGAGACAACACCCACAAACACCTTGTCATCGTCCTTGGTGTCGAACACGTCGTACACGGCCCAGGCCGAGATACGCGCAGGCATCGGGTTGGCGGGCGAACCCGTCACCGCGAATTGCGCCATATGCTGGCCGACGAGGTAGATGGTGGTTTCAAACAGCGAGGCGGTGATCATCTGGCCCTTGCCGGTTTTGTGGCGCTGTTGAAGGGCCGCCAAAATACCGATCACGCCGAACATGCCGCCCGTCACGTCGATCACGGACGCACCTGCACGAAGCGGGCGCCCCGGCGGGCCCGTCATGTACGCAAGGCCGCCCATCATCTGTGCGACTTCATCGAGGGCCGTGCGGTGTTCGTACGGGCCGGTGAGGAAGCCTTTTTCCGAGCAGTAGATGATGCCGGGGTTGAGCTTGCTCAGGGCATCGTATCCGAAACCTAATTTGTCCATCGCACCCGGGCGGAAGTTCTCGATCATCACGTCGGCTTGTTCGAGCAGCTGCAACGCCACCTTTTTGCCTTCGGGCGATTTCAGGTCGAGACAGATGGAGCGCTTGTTGCGGTTGTACATCGGGAAGTAGCCCGCACCCGAGCCCTTCAAGCGGCGCGTGTTATCACCACCCAAGGGTTCGATCTTGATCACGTCCGCGCCCAAGTCGGCCAGCAGCACGCCCACGGTGGGCCCCATCACCATGTGGGTGAATTCCACCACGCGAATGCCAGACAACGGCAACGACCCAGCTTCGGACATTTCGAATTCCTCTTATTTTCAAATGCTTTAGCGCCAAGGCCTGGAATGATATAGGCCCTGCGCAGACTCGCTTTCGCGTGCGGGCGATCATATATATTCAGTCCTCAAGAACAACACTTCTTGGCTCTTGGCGCGGGGTAAAGTTTTCCCTAGAACGCCTCGGATACAGCGGTTGAAAACGGGCCAAAACAAAGGCCCAGAAAGGAATACGTCCATGAGCGATATCATGTCCGGCATTGATGTTCTGGTCAGCGAAGTGGGGCCGCGCGACGGCCTGCAAAGCATCAAATCCATCATGCCGACGGACGCGAAGAAAACCTGGATCAAGGCCATGGCCGATGCAGGCATTCGCGAAATCGAAGTGGGCTCTTTCGTTCCGGCAAAACTGTTGCCCCAGCTCGCTGATACGGGCGAGATCGTGCAGTACGCGCGCACCATCCCCGGCCTGCAGGTGGCCGCACTCGTTCCCAACGCGCGTGGTGCTGAAGCGGCCATTGCCGCCGGTGCGCACAAAATCACATTGCCGCTGTCTGTGAGCGAAACCCACAGCCTCAAAAACTTACGCAAAACGCACGAGCAAGTCTTCGATGAAGTGAAGGCGATTGTGGAATTGCTGAAGACGCTGCCGAAAGACAAGCGCCCGCATTTTGAAGGTTCGCTATCGACGGCGTTTGGCTGCACGCTGGAAGGTTACATCCCTGAAGCGCAAGTCGTGAAGCTGGGCGAACGCTTGATGGCGCTGGGCTGTGATGAAGTGGGCCTGGCCGACACCACGGGCTACGCCAACCCGCAGCAAGTGAAGAACATGATCAAGGCCATCTGGGCCGCACTCGGCAAAAACGCGCTGACGGGCATTCACATCCACAACACGCGCGGGCTCGGCTTGGCCAACGCACTCGCCGCGCTCGATATGGGCCTCACGACGCTCGACAGCTCGCTCGGCGGTTTGGGCGGTTGCCCGTTTGCGCCGGGGGCTTCGGGCAACATCGTGACCGAAGACTTGGTGTTCATGCTGGACAGCATGGGCCTGAAAACCGGCATCGATTTGCAGAAGCTGTTGAAAGTGCGCGACATCGTGACGGCCGCAGTGCCAGATCCGATGTACGGCTTCACGCCCGACGCAGGCGTGCCCAAAGGCTACGTGCAAGGCGGCCACGGCTGGGGCATCGGCAATGATACCAAGTTGGCGGCTGAGTAAGCGTGCATGTTGTCATTCCCGCGAAAGCGGGAATCCATCTTGTAAAAAATTCGAAAGATTAAGTGGGAAGATGGACCCCCGCTTTCGCGGGGGTGACAGTTGGCAGCTTTTCTTTACGCCGCAGCCCGAATGTCCGCCAGGAAACCATCCACTTGACCGCGCAGGTCGTCGGACTGCTTGGCCAAATCGCGCGCGGCTTGCAGCACCTGAGCCGAGACATGACCGGTCTGACCAACTGAACTCGTGACCGCGGCGATGCTGTTGGACACTTCTGTGGTGCCCGAGGCGGCTTGTTCCACGTTGCGCGCAATATCCTGGGTGGCGTTGCCTTGCTCGCGTACGGCGTCGGCGATGGACGTCGAGATTTGGTTCACTGCTTCAATGGTGCTGGCGATATGCTCGATCGCGCTGACCGATGTGCGTGTGGCTGTCTGAATCCCGTCAATCTGCGCGCCAATTTCCTCGGTCGCTTTGGCGGTTTGCGTCGCGAGGTTCTTCACTTCGCTGGCGACAACGGCAAAGCCTTTGCCCGCTTCACCGGCGCGCGCCGCTTCAATTGTGGCGTTCAAAGCCAAAAGGTTTGTCTGCTCGGCAATGTCGGTGATCAGCGACACCACTTTGCCGATTTTCTGGGCCGCGGTATCCAGGCTACGGATGACGTCCTTGGTTTTGGCGGCTTCGTTCACGGCTTGCGACACAACCTTGGTTGATTCCGACACCTGACGGCTGATCTCGGCAATCGAAGCCGACAGCTGTTCGGTCGCGGCTGCTACGGTCTGCACATTGCCTGAGGCTTGTTCGGAGGCAGCGGCCACAGCGGTCGACTGTGTGTTGGTATCTTCGGCGGATTTCTTCATGGTCTGCGCTGACGCTTCCATTTGCTTGCTGGCGGCCGAAACGGCGCGCGTCACATCCAGCACACGGCCTTCAAAGGTGCCGGCCAGGGTCAGCATGTCTTTGCGGCGGTTTTCTTGGGCGCTAGCTTGGCGGGCCTGGTCTTCATCAGCCAGGCGGCGCACTTCGTCTTTGGCCGCTTCAGCTTCGGCCACCGCTGTTTCCGAGGCATGGAATAATTCCGCTAGGCGATGCGACAGCCACAACAGCACTGCCGCCTCGCTGGTCAGGATCAGCGCATGCAGTACCACGCGCAGGAAGTTTGCGCCGTCGGGCCACACCAAAGCCGGCACGATGAAATTCAAGCCTAAGTGATGCACGGCCACAAAAGCGGTCGCGAGCAAAATGGTGCGCCAATCACAGAAGGCGGTCAGGATGGCCAGTGCGGCGAAAAACGCCATGTGAATGTCGACCTGCCAGGCCTTGCCTTGCACGCTGCCCAGCACCAGGGCCACCAGGCCCATCATCGCGATGGCGCAGGCATAACGCGTGAATGCTGATGTTGGCGCGCTGCTCCAGCCGTAGGTCGCAACACCCGCCAGCGCCAGGCCGGCGATCAGCGAAAATGCGCTGAATGATGTGGCTAAGCCCACACCTAGCAGTATCAATACGCCAACCCAGCTTGCCGCCACGCATGTGGCTGCGGCTTTGGCGCGAAGTTGTTCCAAACCAGACATTGAGGACTCCTTTTTTATTCTTCGTTT
>JAEUKL010000320.1 GCA_016793005.1 Rhodospirillaceae bacterium
GCGAGTTCCACGTAGTGTTGCGGATCGGCCGCCGTCAGGATTTCTGCAGCATCCATGTCGGCGCGTGAGCCGACGCGGCCCGCCAGTTTCGCGCGCGCCGCCGTGCGGCTGTAGAGCGTGTCGGCCGCCTGCATGGACAACAGCGGCGTGCCGAGGCGCATCGCCTGAAAGCCCGTAACGCCACAACCGAACGGAAACGTCTCAAGAAAAACATCCAAGGCTTCAGCGACGAGATTGGTATCAACCCAACCGATGAAGTGGCAGCGCTGCGCGACGCCAGCGCCCTGGAACGCCGCCAGAACCGGTGCGGGTTGCTCACGGCCCGTCCATAAATAATGCGCCTTGGGATTACGGGCGAGAATGGCGCAAACCGCAGACAAAAATGTCGGCGACGTGATTTTTTCTTCGCGCGCGAGCGTGCCCAACAGCACCGCATCTTTCGGGAACTTGGTCCGATAAGCTTTAACGTCTTCCGGCTTATTGTCTTTCAAGGCAACCGTCAGCGGAAAGGGCGCCACCGTCCACTGCTGGCCATTGTAAACCCGCGTCACTTCCGACTCATGCCCATCGCTGATATGGACATCGGCTTCAGGCACAAACACCGGGTGGAATTTTAAGGACCAGAACACCTGGCGCGGCGCAAGCTGCAGCGGCAAAGCGTAGCTGGCCGCGGTCGGCACCGACAGCCAGACCATGGTGTGAATGTTCAGATCTTTCAGTTGCTGGCGTAAGTGCGGCAATGCCTCGCTGGCCTGCAACTGGCGGCCATCGCGGATCATCGGCTGCAACAGCTGAATGCTACGGGCCTTCAACATGTTCGCAAACGAAGGATCAACACCACCCAACGCCGCCACATACAGATCAGCGCCAAGCTTGGCCTCGATCCAGGAATCGATGGTTTTCAGCATCACTTCGGTGTGGCCCAGCAGCACCGCATTCTGCATCACGAAGCAGACTTTATTGCGGTCGCGGTCAGGGCCGCGCGGGGCGCGCTGCTTGCGGCCAAGCTCCTGCAGGGGGCCTACCCAGTGTTTGAAGCACTCGTGATAGTGCTCTTCGGTCTCGGTTGTTTTGACGAACGAGCTGTAGATCACATTCTCCATTGCCAAAGCGTTATCAACCTGACCGCCTTTGATGAAGTTTTGCATTACATTGATGGAAATGCGGAAGCAGACGTCGCTTTCGGCTTGGAAGCCTTCAAGCTTGAGCTTCTTGCCCAGAGCCGCGACCTTCATGATGTCGACAGCGTTTGCGTTCACAATACTCGCGTATTCCGCAAACAAATCTTTGTAGAACGATAACGCCTTCATCCACCAAACCTCATCCACCAAGCTTTATGTGAACTGTCTTTTGCCCGTTGAAGTGTATAACGAATATCAGAACGGCAAGTCGCGTGGTGTGCGTTCCGCTTTTATCAGCAGTGATACTGCTATATCCGGCTCGGATGGGTTATTCAACTCGATCAGAATAACCTTCGGCACCTGGGCAATTTTACGGGTTTGCCCCAATGCACCAATATCCATGGGCTCGTTGGGATTTGGCCATTCGTCGGCCCACAGCCCGCCCTGGTTCATAAAACGAAATCGCGGCTGCTCTCCCTGCACCGTTGCAATCAGCACCGGATTGGCATCGCCTTCACGATAATAGATCGACACGTCATTGCCGCGCTCTGCCGGCGTGATGGCGAGGCTGAATGGCGTGGCCCGCCCAGGCTGTGCAAACAGTGGATTAAGCGTAAGGCCCGAAATCTGCTGTCGGGTCCCCTTCAAAACGTTCTGACCATCGTCAAAGTCAGGGATAATGCCGCGCAAAGGCTCGGTAACGCGGCTGCGCATCAGGATGCGCTGATCAAGCCCGGATAAGAAGTCACCCAGCGTCGTGCGTAAGTTCAAAACCAGGGAAAGTCCCTGCATCAGCACAACGCTCAGCAACGACGCGATGATAAGAACCGTGATCACTTCAAGCAGGGTGAAACCGCGCTCAGCCGTGTTCCGGTTCTGAACACGGAGAGACCGCTTCAAGCGCATTACCGCAACTCGCATCATCTTGGGCCGCCGATCTCGCCCATCCCCGGCGCCAAACCCAGTGGGTTAAACTGAAAGCCTACTTTCCTGACGGAATAGGAAAACCATTCTTGGTCATCGCGAATCACGACCATATTGATGCGGTAAAATCCAACACGCGTATCGCCGGCGCGTGAGCCTGGCATCGCCTTCTTTGTCGGCGCCACCAACTCCTCGGTTGTCCAGCGAAGATGAAGGGTCGGGGTCAGTTCTACTTCGCCCGCGGGCGTTGAGAGTGGATTGATGGTTTCGCAATACGCCAACAACGTTTGCTGCACGAAGGCGCGCTGGGTCACATCTGCGGCGACAGCCAGTTGGCGTGACGCATTGGTCAGAAAGGCCATCACCGGGATCAACGTGACGCCGATAATCACCAGCGCGACGATCGCTTCCAGCAGCGTAAAACCGCGCGTATGCGATGGAGGGGTCATCATCGGCCACCCGCGCTTATTTTGCGACCGGGCGGCAATCGGGGGCCTTTAATTCGTACGCGTAACGCGCCTGGCCGACCTCAAGATCAATGGTGCCCCCCGTACAGTAGCCAAGCTTGCGATAGAGGATCGGCGGCTCAACCTTCAACACCCAATCCGCAGGAATATTAAGTGCAGCAGGCTCGGTCACAATCGGCATGGCGACCAAGTTTTCCTGGGAGTTCTCTGCGGTCTCCAGGGCGACAGCGACGAGCGGCTCTGCGGCGTCTTCGGCGACCGCACCTTTCTTGGCCGTTGAACTGAGCAAAAAGTCCTTTTTCTGGCGAAAGGCTTCGTAAGGTAAGCTTGCCATGCCGCGCTCGAACCGCTCGCGATTCATGGCAAAGGCAATACGGTCAGTCATGGTCAAGAGATCAGGCGCGACAATTCCGGCCATAAGCCCGATCAGTGTGAGGACCACGAGGACCTCCAGCAGCGTAAAGCCTGTGTTTGTGTGGTGGGCCATTGATGATCAAATCGCCAGGCCAGTGCCTGAGAATCTGGTTCTAAGGAGTCGTGCCCGAGGTTCGGGTGTCGGCCGGAGGCAACAGCCCAATGTCGGCATTGATGCCTTCGCCGCCGGGTTCGCTATCGGCCCCGTAGCTGTAGAGAATCATTTTGGTCGCAGTCAGTGGCGCATAAACGTAGGGCGTATTCCACGGATCGAGCGGCACGTTTTCGGCGAGGTAAGGCCCGCGCCAGCGGCGTGCGATTTTTTCATCCTCGGGGGGATTAACCAGAAGATTGAGCCCCTCTTCCTGCGTGGGGAAGCGCCCGATATCAAGCCGCATGGTCTCGATGGCGGCTTTGAGCATCTTGACCTGGGTCTCGGCCGCCGTGACTTTAGACACATCAACGCGGCCCAGAAGCTGAGGCCCCACAAGGCCCGCCAAGAGGCCGATAATGACCAGCACCACGAGCATTTCCAGCAGCGTGAAACCCGCTGTAGGGCGTTTTTTACGCATTTGGTTGGGGTGCGTGAGAGAAATTGATCGGGCGCGTGTCATCACGGAACGTCTCTTTTTACTGACTGGTTTTACAGACTGTCTTCATGGGCTCATCGGATTTGGCCGAGCAGGCGGCAGATTACAGCACGACTTGGTTAATGCTTGTAATGGCCAGCATAATAGCCGCAACGATACCGCCAATCACGCCCCCAATCAGCAGGATTGCGATGGGTTCCAGCATGATCAGCAATCGTTTCATGCGCTGGCGGCCCGAATTTTCATAAAGATCGGCCATGGTCCGCAGCAGCGCGGCCAGGTTGCCCGATGATTCCCCGACCTGAATCAGGCCGATGGCCGTCGCGGTGAAAATATCCTGGGAAGCCGTCGCCGCCGACAACGACTGCCCGGCGCGGACTGATTTTGTTACTTGGCCCAGGCGTTGATGGAAACGCTCTAACGTGATGGCTTCGCGGGCAAAGGCCAGACTTTGGATAAGATCAACGCCGTTGGCGAGCATTGTGCTCAACATCGCCGACCAGCGCGCGATATCGGATTCCAACAGCCAGGGACCCACCAGAGGCACACGGTCGGCCCATTGGCGCAAACGCAGACGAAACGCGGGGTTGCGGGCCAACCACACCATGCCAGCGATAGCCAGCGACGCGACAATGAAGATGGGTACTTTGGCGGCCTGTGCGGCCATGCCGATTTCGATGACCATTTTCGAGATAAATGGCAATTGGTCCAACTTGCCTTTCAACATCGACGAAAAGCGCGGCACGACAACGATGAAAATGAAGGTCACGGCCGCAATGCCCGTGAAGGCCAGAATCGCCGGATACGTGAGTGCGTTGCGAATATCCTGCGCAATGGCGATATCGTAGTTGAGTTGCGCAACACCATCCTTCAGCGCAGTGCCGAGGCGGCCCGTCGCTTCGCCGGCAGCCGCAAGCTGATGGAAGTACGACGGCAACGCCGGGAATGCGACTTTCAAACTCGACGCCAGTGCTTCACCGGCACGCAGACGTGCATCAAGGTCAGTTAGCGACTGCTCAAATGCCGGATGGATGGACTGCGTCTGAAGACTTTTAACGGCATTTAGGAGCGGAATGCCGGCTGTCAGCAGAAGGGCCATTTGTTCCATCAGCAGCGCATACTCGCGCATGGTCGGCGGGCGCTGGAACAGCTTACCGCGGCGGCGGGCCTGGGCGCGGGCAGCTGTGAGTTCGACGGGCACAAGATTGCGAGTCTCGATGGTCCGCTGAGCCTCACGCATGGAGCGGGCCTGAATCTGGCCAGTGACAATTTTTCCTGACGGATCAATGGCTTGATAGTCGAATACAGTGCCGGTCGTCATACCAAATCATTCATGGGGGGAATCAGTATTGCCGAGGCCCATACCTGGGATGGTTTAAGGCCTCAAACACACCGCAGATAACCTTCAGACACGTGAGCCGTAAGGCGCGAGCATTTTAAACTCAACCGAGCATCAGGAGCACTTAAGGAGCCGTAATGTCCAATATAGCGCCCCTACCCGATTCATGCGGGACTGAGCCCCACATCTGTAAAACGCAAACCAGCGAATAACATGGCAACTCACGCCACAGCCTATGGACCCTGGCCCTGGCTAACACCAAGCTTAAGCACACATCACAAAAAAGAAATGGGGGGCACAAGGCCCCCCATTTGCAAATCAAGCCGTAGAAAGTTGGTCTTAGAGACCGCCAGCCTTCGTAGTGCGGCGGCTGGACAGGTCGGTGAAGAAGCCACCGGTCTGGTTCCAGAGCAGCTGTTGCACGTAACCGCTGATGCCAGCAGACACGGTCATGCGATAGGTCTTGAAGCCCGTGGCCGAGATACCAGCCAAGGTTTCGAGATCCTTCGCAGTGTATTGCTTCGAACCGCCACCCGGGATCGAGGTGGTCGGGGTCGCCGTACCCAGCAACGAACCGGTCGATTCGTCGTAGATCTGGATGGTCGGCGTACCGGCAACCGTACCGGTGTTGGCGACGCGGACGACCGAGGTGTATTGCACCGGATAGTCGCCAGCATAGATGCCGTTCAGGTCAACCGTCAGGCCGTTGCGGCTGACAGCAGCCAAGCCACTCGACAACGTTTGAGCCGGAACAGCAGTCGCCAGACCGGTGGTGACGCCGTTACCGCCAGCCGTCACGAACGTGACCGCAGTCGAACCAGCCGAGGCCGCATCGATCTGACCCGTGCCGTTGAAGTCGACAGTGATGTCCGCAGCAAAGCCAGAAATCGAGGCCGTGCCGAGTTGGAACGTCACATAGCCAGCCGACAGGGCAACCGAGACGGTGCCGTTGGTGAGCGTGGTGTTGGTGACACGAACTTGGCTGGTGGCGTCGTCAGAGAAGATGGCCGAGGTCAACTTCACTTCGTTGCCAGCGGCAACCATGCTCGCGGCCGCAATGGTCGTGCTCAAATCCAAGCTCTTAATGGCGTTAACCGAGAAGAGCACGCTACCGAGGACTGCCGACAGGTTGCTGGTGACGAGGCCGGTGAAAGCACCCTTCGACGCAGCAACGTCGATCGTGCCAGCAGCACTCGTACCACCTTGAACGGTGATGCCGTTGAAGGACGTGATCTTCGCGGCGGCAGTCGTCGAGTCGATTGAAGTCGTCTGAGTCGTGCCCAGATAGATTTCAGCGCCCAACGAGATCGAGGTGCCAGCCGTCGCCAAACCGCTCAGCAGTTTGAAGGACACACCGGTCACGATCACACCAGCAGCTGTAACAGTGGCGATACCGACCGAGAGAGCCTGGGCGCCATTGCAGTTTTGCAGGAAGATCTTGTCACCCGTGGCCAGCACGCTGGTGCAGACCGCCGAGTTGGCCAACAGGTTCAACGAGCCAGCGATCGTGCCCGAGGTGCTTTCGAAGGCAACGCCCAAGGCGGTGCTGGACGAACCAGAGAACTGGGCGTTCGTGGCCGTGATAATTCCGTTGAAGGTAACCGGCAGCTGCGAGGCGAAGCGCAGGATCAGGTCAACCGTGCCGGTCGAAACCGTGGCAGCTGTCGCCGAAGCGAAAGCTTGAGCACCCAAACGGATAACCGGGAAGTTGGTCGTGTTGACCGTAGCTTGGTTGGTGGCGGTCAGCGTACCCACGCTGCTCAGGAAAATAGTACCGGCATTAGCAGCCGTCGTGATGGAGGTTGACGCGAGCAAAGCTCCGGCAACCAACATAAGATTCTCACGTTTCATTCTAGGGATCCCCTTAATTAAGTTAAAAACGCTGCCTTGAACGATAGCCTTCATGAGGCCGCACCAAGGAGCACAGCGCCCGTCAGCGCTAATGGTGATACTGACCCGGAATTTCAAACATAGTCAAGGCGCATTTCGAGGGCCTAGGGGCGATCAAGGCGAAACAATCGCAATGACTTAACCCAACCTTAACGAAGGCAGCCAGAATCCCTGAATCAGGCGGCGGCGTGTGGTATTTTTACCACAAAACACCCCTTAACCCCCACCCAATAGGCTTTGCCGAACTTTTTCAACAACCCCTTGCCATTGCTGGGGCTGGTCCTGCCGCAAAAGCCGAACCGAAGGATACCACAGCACCTGAGTTCCAAGGCGAAAATACCAGAGATTTCCCCGCCCCTGCGGCACAAGGGCAAGGGTTGGTACATTTAAGGCACCTGCGAAGTGCACGGTGGTGTTGCTGACCGAGACAACCACGTCCATCGCTTTGACCTGAGCGGCAAAGTCATCGAGGTCGCCCATCGGATTAATATCAGGATCCACAAAAATCTCGGCCCGCAGGTCTTTGGTCACGCGCTCGATATCGGCCGCCGCCGGGCCGTACTGCAATGAG
>JAEUKL010000333.1 GCA_016793005.1 Rhodospirillaceae bacterium
ACCGCGATGCGCGCACGCTGGAAGACGCCACCTTGGTGTCGCACCGCACCTACCGCCGCGCGGGTGAACTGATCGCCGAGGGCTACCCGCAATCTTTGATCGACGAATTACCCAGCTACACCGAGCCGCGTTATGTGCGCGCTGCGGACTACGACGAACGCTGGCGTGGACCTGCCCAAAGTTCGCCCATCGACCCCATGATGCGCGAGATCGCGGTACATGAAGGTATCGTGCGCTGCGATTACGACGGTGAGGGCGTACGCGACTGGTTTTTCGTGGCGGCCGGCGGCGAGGGCAAGGTGAAGGTTCTGAAAATGGAGCCTTACGATTACCAGATCATCTTCGCCGACTTTTGCCCTAACCCGCTGCCGCATATTTTCTGGGGCCGTTGCCCCGCTGACGACCTCGCCGAGATTCAAAAAGTGAATACGGTACTGGTGCGGCAAATGCTGGATAACCTGTACCTGTCCAACACGCCGCAGCGCGAGGTGGTGCAGGATTTGATCGTCAAACCCGACCAACTTATGAATATGGCGCCAGGCGCGCCCATTCTCGTGAAAGGCCCGGGGGCTATTCGTGAAATTTCGGTGCCGTTTACGGCCGAGGCCGCCCTGACGGCGCTGCAGTACTTCGATACCGTGGCTGAGGCCCGTACGGGTGTCGGCAAGCAGGCCGCAGGTCTTTCGCCCGAGACCTTGAACAACCAATCGGCCACGGCGGCGCAACTGGCGTACTCGGCCAGCATGGGCAAAGTGGAAATGATTGCACGCATCTGGGCCCATGGCGGCTTGCGCAAACTGTTCCGCGGCATTCTCAACATTTTAGTGCGCTACCAGGATTTCGAACGTTTGGTGCGGCTTGATGGCCGCGCGCAAGGGATTGATCCGCGCGCTTGGGCGGCCTTCAGCGACCTGGATGCCGTAGTGAATACAGGCTTGGGCACGGGGGCGCGCGAGCGCGATATGGCGTTTCTGACGACAGTGATCGCCGAACAAAAAGAGATTATGGAAAAGCTTGGCCCGAACAACCCGATTGTCGGCTTCAAGCAGTACGTGACGGCCTTGCACAAGGCGGCTGAAGCAGCTGGCATCGCCAACCCGCAAGAATTCTTCCGTGATCCTGGCTTATGGAACCCACAGCCGGCCGCACAACCAGCACCACAAATTCCATTGCGCCCTGTGCCTAATGCGCCGGTGGCGCGATGAGTGAAAAAGAGACATCGGAAAAAACTGCGCGGGCAAACGAGGCATTAGCCAATCCCGTTTTGCAAGAGGCCTTCGCGTTGCTTGCGCAGTCGTACATTGCGGGTATTCGGGCCTGCGCGCCAAAAGATGACCTGGGGCGGTATCGCTACACCGTTGCGCTGAATGTCATCGACGCCGTGCAACGCCACCTCAAAGCCGTGGCAGACACCGGCGCGTTGGATGCCGCTCAAATGCGCGAATTCGCCGAGCCGCCCAAACGCTGGATCCCGAGATTCTAAAGGATATGAACATGACACAGAAACGTAGCTACAGTTTCAAAGAAGGCTTGGCCATGATGGCGGCCAAAGATGTGGGCATTGACCCGTACTTGGCGGCGGAGGCGGGCGACGATGCGCGGTCTATCCTGGCAGCGTTGCGCCGCGCCAAAACGACGAAGGGGCCTGAGAGAACCAAACACATCGCCGCCGCACAAAGCGAGTTGCGAAAACTGAACCCAAAGCAACACGGCAAACTCATCAACGCGCTTCAAGCCAAGGTGCTGGCGCTGCAAGGCCGGGCCGGGGATACGTCTATCGCGCACTTAGAGCCCGGCGAGATGGTGGTGCCGCGCGCTGTGTTGACACAGCAACTTGCGCAACTGATTGCCGCCGAAGCGGCCAAGCGAGGCATTGATCCTAAACAACTCATCGTCGGCAGTCGCAAAGCCTCGATCAATCCTGCGACAGGGGCTGAGGAGTTTGGCTGGTTTGGTGATTTGATCGACGATGGTGTGAATACGGTGAAGGGCTGGTTTGGCAAAGCTCATAAGTTAGACGTTGATGAAATACCAGTTACAGGTATGCAGCGTGCCCCTGAATTGGGCGAACGTATTTTCGCGAACACGGGATTAGACGTCGAAGAATTACCCGTCAGCAGTTACCACGGCTCAATTTACGGCCCGCCGCGTATTTCTAACCCAACAGGCGGTGTCGAACGCAACGATGGCTCGGGCAATGGTTGGTTTGGCGCGGGTCGTAGTGGCAATAAAGGTGGCGCGCATTTTGGCACGGATATAACTGTTGCCGAGGACAGCCAGCAGATTAAAGCGCCTATCGAGGGCAAAGTTATCGCGCGTAACAAAGCCTATGGTGAAGAGAGAATTAAAAAGCACCCTGAGTATGCGCGATATGACGGTGTAACAATTAAGGGTACTGGACCTTATGAAGGGCTTACAACAAAAATGTTTTATGTCGACGGGGATGGGCCCGCCATCGGCAGTTCAGTAAAAGCAGGTGATATCGTCGGTCGGTCGCAAAATCGCCACTTGATCGATGATACTGGAAAAATGCAGAATCATGTCCACCTCGAAACGTGGTGGAAAGGGCAACAAGTTGACCCCGCAGGTTTCCTTCCAAGCTGGCAATCACAAAACCCGAAACGTTGGTAGATTTATGATCGCTGCCGTTGTGGCCTTCATAATGTATTCCTCTCCGGTGCTTGCAGCCGAGCCTGTTGTTTTTGAAGGTTTCAGCTCCGAACAGCCCTGTAAAACTGTGGATGAAGCGCCTATTTGTGTTGCTAAGGCATGGGAGGTTTGCACTAATCTTGGCGGCGATATTTGTAAATTAATCGGGTTGCCAGTTGAGCCGTTAACAAAAACCGAGGCTGATCTGCCTGCTTATCCAGAAGAGGATGCTCCGCGTTTTAAGGCTCTCTGGAAAACAGTAATAACGACCCCATGGACGATGCCTTCATCGGATGTTTTTTTTGCTGTTTATGGCTTTGACATATTCAATCGTGCGGGAATTTTAGGAATCGAACGCGTTGAGCCAAAGCGCTTTCGTCGCGGTGGTAAAATACCGGAAGGTTTTGAGGGCGCTGTTGAAGTCGCTATTTATACCAACATCGGCGATAGCGGAAGTAATAGCAGTCTCTTTGTGAAAAATCTGAACGGTAAGTGGGTTGTTATTGGTCAGCATTACGCCAGTGTAGATTATGATGGCCCGTGGGATGAAGGTTGTGACCCAGGTCACGCCAGCCGCGCTCCTGCCACATGCGCAATGTTTATATACGGCTTGCGGCCTTATGAATCTATTCGTGTAAGAAAGAAAAGGGACGAATAGTTTTTTAATCTTGAATAAGTAGTTACGACGGCTAGGCGAAGGCTGCCTTTTTTTATTTCTAAACTCTAAAATTTAAAACCAAAGGAACATTCCATGTCGGATAACACGACACCGGATGCAGGCGGAGCCATGCCTGCCAACGGTAGTGCTCTATCTTTATCTGAAGCTGTGCAAATTCTGGCGGATAGAAGAGCAGACAAGGCCTCGGCAAGCCCGAGCACACCGGACCCTGTGAATGATAATGCCAGTGAAAGTGCTGCTTATTCTTCCGGTGAGCATGATGATTCATCGCATGATTTAATCGCCGGTTACGCCACCAGTGACGCTGCCCAAAATCCCGATCCGCAAAGCGAGAATGACCTCACGTCTGCGACCATCGATATCGACGGCGTTCAACTGACGGCAGATGACATTCGGCGCGGGTACATGCGCCAAGCCGACTACAGCCGCAAAACGCAGCGCTTGGCCGAAGCCAGCCGCAGCGTTGAAGCCGAGCGAACCGTGAAATTGGCCAGGCTCGATCAATTGATCGACAGCCTTGGGGCCGATTTTACCCAAGAACCAAACTGGGTGCAGGTGGCCCGTGCGGATCCGCAAAACTGGGTGCAACGCAAGATCCAGTGGGATAACCGGCGTGCCGCCTTTGAAAACGCCAAACGCATCTCCGATGCCGTGCATGCGGATACGTTAGATCGTGACCGCAAGATCATGGTCGAGGAATTGGCCAGTACCTACAATCCCGCTTGGGCCGATGCCCAAACCCGTGTGCAGGACTTCAAAGAGCTTGCACGTTACGCACTGAATTTGGGTTTCGGCCCGGAAGAGGTGGCCGGCATTTCCCATGCCCGCGAAATGATGGTGTTGGATAAGGCGCGCCGCTGGGACGCCCTTCAGAACAGCAAGGCCAGCACGGCCAAACGCTTGTCTGTGGTGCCAAAGGTGCAACGCCCCGGCGCCAAATCCACCGTGGGCTCGCATCAACGTAATTTGGGCAGTGCGTGGGAGCGGTTCTTGAAAAATCCAACCGTCGAGAACGGCGCGGCCTATCAGCGCGCGAAACGCGAGGCCGCCTCGTTCCGGCGCAATTCTGACTAATCATTCTTCATAAGGAAAATTTGAACATGGCTTTGTATACCAACGCCCAAAATACCTATTCCCAAATCGGCATTAAGGAAGACCTAGCCGATATGGTCTACCGCATTGATCCGGAAGAAACGCCGTTTCAATCCAACATCTCGACCAAGGGCCGCGCCAAAAACACGCTGGTGGAATGGCAAACCCAAGCGTTGGCCGCGCCGTCTGCCAACTACCAGGTGGAAGGCGATGTCACCAACGCCGGCACGGCGACAGCCCGTGCGCGCCTGAATAACCGCTGCGCCATTTCGAAGAAGGTGTACGCGGTTACGGGTACGTCGCAATCTGTTGAAGTGGCCGGTGTGGACAACGAGCTTGATGAACAGCGCTTGCTGAAGGGCATTGAGCTGAAGCGCGACATGGAAGTAACGCTGCTGGCGAACACCGGCTACGATGCGGGCTCGTCATCGTCGGCGCGTAAGTGTGCAGGCCTGCCGGCCTATGTGACGAATGCCGATGTGTCGGGTATGGGTACGTACTCGGCTTCGTTGGGGACCGGCTCAACGGCGTGGAATTTGGCATCGTCCACCACACGCGCACTTAGCCTCACCATCTTGAACGCGGCCATGAAAACCGCATACGTCGCTGGTGGTAAGCCGAAGATGTTGATGCTCTCACCCGATCAGAAGGTGAACTTCTCGCAATTGGCTTTGGCTTCAAATCTCTCGGGCGGCGTGCAGATCCGCTACAACCTCAACCAAGTGCGCCCGGCCGCGCTGATTGGCGCGGTTGAAACCTGGCAGTCAGACTTTGGCGCCCTGGATGTAATTGTGAACGTGCAGCAAGCCAGTGATGCGTCGTTCCTGAACAAAACCGCATTCCTGATTGACCCGCGGTTTGTGGATGTGGCGTTCTTGCGACCGTTCCAAGTTGAGCAGCTGGCTAAAACCGGCGATGCCGACGCCGAGCACGTGATTGCGGAGTACACCCTGCGTGTTGGGGCCCCCAAAGCCCACGCGATCCTGCCGCAGTTGGCTTAAGTCTCAGTTTCCTTTCTGTCGTCCTCGGGCTTGATCCGAGGACCCAGGGTAATGTGTTGAACGAGTCCAATTGCCTTGGACCCTCGGGTCCTGCCCGAGGGTGACGGTCTGGGGACGTTTCACAATAATCAGAGATTCATTCATGCCTCAAAATTTAAAACGAGCTTATTCCTTCAAAGAAGGCCTGGCCATGATGGCGGCCAAAGATGTGGGCATTGATCCATATTTGGCTGCAGAAGGTGGCGAAGATGCGCGCTCCATCCTGGCGGCGTTGCGCCGCGCTAAAACGGCGAAGGGTGCAGACAAAGTTAAACACATCGCTGCCGCACAAACCGAATTGCGTAAGCTGGACCCGCAGCAGCACGGCAAGCTCATCAATGCGCTTCAAGCCAAGGTCCTGGCGCTCCAAGGCCGTGGTGGCGACACAGCGGTTGCGCACTTAGAGCCGGGCGAAATGGTGGTGCCCCGTGCGGTACTGACGCCGCAGCTTGCACAACTGATCGCCGCAGAGGCCGCTAGACGGGGCATTGACCCAAAACAGTTAGTCA
>JAEUKL010000365.1 GCA_016793005.1 Rhodospirillaceae bacterium
TCTTTACCGATGCGCTGAAGCCCCTGGGAAAAGCGCCCACCGAAGCCATGCCGGTCACGGTTGAGCGCTTTGAAGTTGTCTGCGGCCAGACCCCGCGTTGAAATTCTTGCTAATTACACAAATCTGTCCGCACAACCGGTGCAGTTTAGTATAATGAAGCCTATATGGTCCGCGCCAAGCGCGGTTTTAGGTACATTTCAGTATGGCCAGTAATGCGAATTTGCGCCTTGTCGGCGCTCTTGACGAGACAATTAAGTCTCCTCGGTATCATCAGCTCTATTCGATTATTAAGGGATGGATCGTCAACGGCACGTATCTGCCGGGGGCCAAGATTCCGCCGGAAAGCGAACTGTGCGATGCCTTTGGCGTCTCGCGCATCACGTCGCACCAGGCCATCAATCTCCTGGTTCAAGAAGGCCTTTTGAAGCGGGTGCAGGGCAAGGGCACCTTTGTTTCGACCGACCTGAAACGCCCCGCCAGTATCGGCGATATGGATTACATGATCAGCAAGACGATCACGCTGGCCAAAAACTCCAAGGTTCAGAACGTCGATATCAAGAAAATAAAGCCCGACACCGAAACGTGCGACGATCTGCAAATCAGCGCTGATGTTGAGGTGTTTCGCATTACGTTTGTGCGAATCGCCAACAAAGAACGGTTGGATTATCGCGAAGCTTATATCCCGACCAATTTGGGCCTCGATTTCACCAAAGCCGAGATCAAAACCTATCCGATGTACACGCTGTTTGAGCGCAAGGGCATGCCGGCAGCGACAGCGCATTTGCTGATGGGCGCGCGCTCTGCCGACCCGTATCTGGCCACGCAATTAGGCGTGCAAGTGGGCTCGCCGCTGTTGCGCAACCGCCTGATTGTTATGAACAATGACAGCGTGCCCATTCAACGCAGCATCACGCATTTCCGCGCAGACCGGTTCGAGCAGTATGTCTATCTCGCGCAGCTGGGCGAAAAAGGCGGCAAGTCCGTTACTGTGTTCTGACGCGCGTTTTTTCGCGCGTTACATTTTTCGCGCGTTAGACAAGAGAGAGAGCCTGATTCTAGCGCCTGATCTTTTCCCGGCCACGTGAACGCGGTGCCAGAAAATGGCCGGAAAGCTGCTAAATCTGGCGTGCGTGTGCGCCAGAGTTCGCGCCCAAGTGAGCCTCGGATGCTCTATAGCGTGTATCGCCATTATTTTTATCTTTTATTTTCAATGCCTTAAACGGCATGTCTACATATTTCTATGTTAATATGTACATTGTCCCTCCAAGCATCATATGGTGCGGTATCGCCAGGGACGTGTGGCGCATCATTTTACCGAGGGCGAAGCGCCCTGATTACGCAAGGGGGATTCTATGAAAATATCAAAGTACTTACTGTCGACCACAGCCGTGATGGTGCTGGGCGTATTTACGCAAGCAGCGCACGCGCAGATGAAGGTCGAAGAAATCGTGGTGACGGCGCGTAAAAGCGAAGAACGCCTGCAGGACGTTCCGATCAGCGTGACGGCCTTCAACGATAAAGATCTGACGGAGCGCGGCATGAACGACCTCTACAAGGTCAGCCAGTTCACGCCGGGCTTCTCGTTCGAAAAGCAAGGCAACCGCTATGGCACGCAGAACGGCGGGCAACGCCCTGTGATTCGCGGTATGTCGAATATCGGCGCCGAGCCCGGCGCGGCCGTGTTTGTTGACGGCATTCCGTTCAGCAACAATATCCTCTCGTTTCCCTTCGACATTGTTGAGCGCGTCGAAATCATCAAAGGCCCGCAGGCTGCGTTGTTCGGGCGCTCAACGTTCTCGGGCGCGATCAACCTGATCACCAAGAAGCCGACGAACGACTACGAAAACAAAATCAGCGTGCGTGCCGCGCAGTACAACGACTACGAAGTCAACCTGATGTCGCGTGGCCCCATCATTGAAGACAAACTGTTCTACATGGCGCAAGGCCGCTATTACGACTTCGGGGGCCAATACCGCAACGCGCTGGACAACCTGAAAGTCGGCCAGGAAAACACGGTTGGCGGTAACGGCGGCCTTGAATTCCGTCCGACCGACGAATTCCGCATTTCCATCAGCGGCGGCTACAGCGAAGACGATGACGGCTTGGCGGCGACCGTGTTGCAGGACCGCTTCTCGAACAACTGCTTCCTGAACGTATCGCGCCAGTACTATTGCGGTGTCGTGAAGCGCCAAGACCAAACGCGCATCAATCGCGCGGCTTTAAAAGGCAAGGAAGGCTTGCGCCGCAACAGCACGCGTCTGTTGGGCGTAATGGAGTACGATGCAGGCGACTTCATCATCACGTCCAACACCGGCTACTTCGATACGGAAGACGAGTACGGCTACGACTCGGACTACATCGACGCCAACCGCAGCACCACGAACCTGCGTCTGGAAACCAGTGATCGCGAAGAATGGTCGACCGAACTGCGTGCGCAGTCGGCAGCGAGCGAGCGTTACCGTTTCATGGGCGGCGTATTCTACTATCATCGTAATCGCGCATCGGCCGAGCAGCATCTTTCAACCGCGCCGACCGTCGATTTCGGCACGTCCTACGTCGACAACAAAGCGGTGTTCGGCTCAGTCGGGGCTGATTTCACCGAGCAGTTGGTTGGTACGCTGGAAATGCGTTACGCCGAAGACCAGATCAAACTCCGAACAGCCGCAGGTGCCCAGTTCAAAAGCACGTTCAAGACCTGGCTGCCGCGTGCGACGTTGGACTACAAGTTCGATGACAACTCGATGATCTATGCCGTCATCGCGAAAGGCAACAAACCGGGCGCCTTGAACGCCGACCCGCGCTTGCCGCCCGCTCTGCTTTCGGCTGATGAAGAAAAGAGCTGGAACTACGAAATCGGCACCAAGAACAGCTTCTGGGACGGCCGAATCATCATGAATGCGTCAGCCTACTATGTTGACTGGACGAAGCAGCAGCTGACCGACACCTACTTCCTGCCCACCGGCGGTACGCTCACCTACCTGGTGAACGTCGGTAAGACGAAAGTGCAGGGCGGTGAATTCACGATGACCGGTCAGTTCAGTGATTCGTTCTCGGCCGGCGGCAGCTATGCCCTGAACGACGCCCGCTTTGTCGAGTTCAACGACGCCGAAGCCGGTCAGTTGTTCGGTGACCCGTCGCTGAAAGGCAGGCAGACGCCGTCCGCGCCGAAACATCAGTTCTCGCTGTTCGGCCGTTATGGCTATCCGGTCACGGATGAGGTCGAAGGCTTCATTCGCGCCGATTATTCCTACACCGATACGCGCTATGACCAAGCCTACAACTTGGCGTCGACGGGCTCGCAAAGTCTGATGAACGTGAAGATCGGCCTGGAAAGCAGCGCGTGGACCGTGAACCTGTTCGTCGACAATCTGTTCGATGACCGCTCGCCGTCATCGGTTATTCGCTACGTCGATAACAAGAACCTGCTGCCTATCGGGACCAGCAGCCGTGTGAACAACGTTCTGCGCGGCTTCCTGTATGCCATGGCCGATAAGCGCCGCGTGGGGGTCACGGGTTCGTACAAGTTCTAAGCATCGATTATTTCAGAATCAGAAGC
>JAEUKL010000378.1 GCA_016793005.1 Rhodospirillaceae bacterium
CGCGCGGTTGTTGAAGTCGCGCATCGCATGGCCAAGGGCGTGAAGGCCCAAGACCTGGATGACGTGCGCGGTGTGGCATTGATTAAAAATGCCGTCCCCGAAGGTTGGACCGTCGCCCACGCCGACGATGTGGAAGACAGCGACGAAGGGGCACGCAACTTGGGCGCACGCACCGTGGTGCGCTTGCCTGCGTTCGAAACAGTCGAGAAAGACCCGGAAAGCTATGCCCGCGCCTCCCGCGTGCTGCACCGTGAGAGCAATCCCGGCAACGCGCGCACGCTGGTTCAGAAGCACGGCGACCGCGAACTGTGGGTGACGCCGCCGCCGATTCCGCTCACCACGCCTGAGATGGATGGCGTTTACGATCTGCCCTATGCACGAGGCCCGCATCCGCTTTACGGCGATGCGAAGATACCGGCCTGGGAGATGATCCGTTTCTCGGTGACCACCATGCGCGGCTGCTTCGGCGGCTGTTCGTTCTGCTCTATCACCGAGCATGAAGGCCGCATTATCCAAAGCCGCTCGGAAGATTCGATCATCAAGGAAATCGAAAACGTCCGCGATAAAACCGAAGGCTTTACCGGCATCATTTCCGACATTGGTGGACCGACGGCGAACATGTATCGCCTGGCCTGCAAGGATAAGCGCACGGAATCGCTGTGCCGCAAACCGTCTTGCGTGTACCCGGATGTGTGCCCGAATCTCAACACCGACCATAAGCCGCTGATCGAGCTTTACCGCCGCGCGCGTGCCGTGCCGGGCGTGAAGAAAGTCATGGTGGCTTCAGGCGTGCGGTATGACTTGGCGGTGAAGAGTCCTGAGTACGTCAAGGAACTGGTCACACACCACGTTGGCGGTTATTTGAAGATCGCGCCCGAGCACACCGAGCAGGGCCCGCTCTCGAAGATGATGAAGCCCGGCATTGGCGCCTACGACAAGTTCAAGCAACTGTTCGACAAGGCTGCCAAGGATGCGGGCAAAGAATACTTCCTGATTCCGTATTTCATCGCGGCGCACCCGGGTACGACCGATGAAGACATGATGAACCTGGCCTTGTGGCTGAAGCGCAACAAATACCGTGCCGACCAGGTGCAGACCTTCCTGCCGTCGCCCATGGCAATCTCGACCGCCATGTACTACTCGGGCAAAAACCCGCTGAAGGCCGTGCGCCGTGGCGCATCGGAAGAGGTGAACACCATCAAAGGCCTCAAACAGCGGCGCTTACATAAAGCCTTTTTGCGCTACCACGATGCTGAAAACTGGCCGATGCTGCGCGATGCCTTGAAGCGCATGGGCCGTGCGGACCTGATCGGTCCTGGCAAGCATCAGTTAATTCCCACGTGGCAACCGGCGGGCACGGGCGACAAAGGCGGCGAGGGCAGCCGTATGGGCCGCAAGCACAAAACCCAGAAATTCACGACCAAGGGCGTGTTCGGCAAACCGCGCCGCTAGAAGTTCCGGCGGATACCGATTTCACCGCGGTCGCGGTGATAGGTGTAAAGGTTGATGTTGGAATACCGGTCGGAATGCACGTAACTGACGACCGGCGTGAAACCCCACCAGTCAATGTACGCATTCGACAGGCTGATGCGGTAATCCACCTGCGTGTCGCGGCGGGTTTTGCCGAAAACTAGTAGTGGTGCATCGTAGCGGATCAGCGCCGGCTGCACGCCCACACCCACGGCAAAGCGCTGCCACAAGTTCTCGCGGTAGTAATTCACGCCGCCGATGTATTGCCACGCGCGCAAGGCATCAAGGTTGGTGTGTTCGCGCACAAGTGCAGCGCTGCCTTGCAGCAGGCTCGCGGCATCGAGTGCGTAAGTGAGTGATGTGTAGCCCGTATACACGCGGCCATCGTAGTCGTCGTACTGGGCGGCATCATAGTCGCGGTTTTCCCATGAGGCCCCCGCACTCCACATCCAGCGCGGCGATAGCGTTTTCTGCCCTTCAATGCGTACGCCCATGCTTTGGGTGAAGCCCTTGCCGCCAAACCAGCGCCGCGAGGCAATGGCGGAAATACCTACTTCATCATCGCCGCCGCGCACGAACACCGGGCCGATATTGGCGCTGATGTTGCGGTCGGAGTAATCGGCGTTGCCGTACTCGGTCGCGTAACCGGCCGCACCCATTTTCAGGCGTACATTGTCGGATACCACAAACCGATATGACCCCGCCGCAGAACCCGTCACACCTATGCCCGATTTCTTCTGGGCCGCAGGGTCCAGCACAAAGGGTAATCCAAACAGCGTGACGCTATCGGCTGTGGTTGCAGCGTTGATGTTGGTGTCGGGCGCCAAAGCAAGCGACATGCTGGCGTCCCAACGTTTGCGGCGGCGGATGTCTTCCAAGTACTTGGTCACGTTGGCGGCCACTTCGGGCGGCAGGCCTTGCGCGACAGCCGCGCGGAAGTGGTAGGTGGCTGCGATGTCATCGCCCTTCAAGTAATAGGCTTGCGCCAAATCGAGCCGCACGCGGTTCAAGGTGGGGTCGCGCGACAGCATGGCGCGGAAGGCGGCAATGGCGGTGTCGTAGTCTTTTTGCTGAACGGCCAGCGTGCCGCGCAGGAAATCGTAGTCGTTGATGTCGGAGGCACCTTGCGATTGCGCGAGTTCGCGCTCAGCCGTGGCGGTGTCGCCACTCAGCAACGCCGTACGCGCTTTTTCCAGGCTTTGGTCCGCGTCGTTGCCAAAGGCTTGGCTGGCCGTAATGGCGAGTAAGCTGGTAATGAGGGCAATGCGGATCATCATATGCGTGGGTGTGCGCCCGCAGCGTCGCCGTCTTTAGCGCTTTACGCCAAACGCGCCGATTATATTGGCGCCGGATTTGGTGGCCGAGAACGAGCCGGTTGCTTCCGCAGCGTTCAAGCCGTTGAACGTTCCGCCGAACACGCCAGTCGCACCGCTGACATCCACGGCGTCGCCGGTTGTGTAGGTGGCCAGCGTTGAGCCCGAGAACGTGGTGCCGGTATATGCGGTTGAGCCGAAGATCACGTTACTCAGCACGCCGGTTGTGCTGGGCGAGGCAATCGAGCGCGTGACAATGTTCGTCACCGCACCGCTGAGCCTGCGGCTGGCAAAATCAACGTTCAGGTAGGCATCGCCGGTAAAGCTGACGTTCGTGGCCGTGTTACCCGTGATCACGTAGCCCGCAGCACCGCCGGTGTAGGTTCCAGCGCCTGTCGTCGGCATATTGGTGGCAACCGTGGGCGTGCCCGTTGCGAAAGCGCCGACACCTTGCAAACCGGCGCTGAGTGACGTGCGCGTCCACACGCCATAGGTGGAGTAGGTCAAGGTCGAGGCCGCGCCACTGTTGAATGTGACCACCATGCGCGTGGGGCTAGTGCCCGTGCACGCCGTGAAGCAGTTGTTGTACTGGTTGGTGCCGGTGACGTGAGTTGAACCCGAGCGCGTGTCGTACTGCACCGTGCCTTGCGTCACCAACATGTTGAAGCCGGTGGTGGTGCGCACCAGCGATAGGGACGGGTTGGTTTCCGTCGTCACGGTGCTGCCGGTAATGCTGACGATCTCAAGGCCCTGCTTGGCTGTGGGCAAGAACGAAGCTTGGGCGGTGAATGTCGCCAAAGGGTCGGCCGGGTTGCCGGTGCCGTTGGCATTCACGCCTGTCGCCAGGCCCGGCGTTTCGGGGGACAGGGGCCCCGACGACAGCCCGGCGCTGCCGCCGCAGGCGCTTAAACCCATGGCGCTGAAACCCAGCGCCGAAATGGTGATGAGTGCTGAATATTTCATGGCCGTAAACCCCTACCGCAAGCCGTCGCGAACCTTTTGAATCGTTTTTGTCACCAGCGTGGCGGCGCGCACATCTGATGGTCCGCTGTACTTATGGGCAATTTCGGTTTCAAAAGTGTTGAGAAGGGCCTTTTTGGCCTCCAAAGGCCGTTTTCCCAGGAAGGCTACCAGCCATTGCGACACGGCTTTGGGGTCTGGGCGGTCCTTGGCCATGCCCATCATGGTCTCTACGGTGTTGGTCATGGGCGGCAGTGTACTCCGTTTGCTTAGCGCTTCACACCAAACGCGCCGACGACCGAGCGATTGGGCCCGGTGAGTGCAAACGAGCCTGCGGCTTCCTGGGCATTGGGCCCGTAGAACGCGCCGCCGAATTGACCGGTTGAAGCGTTGATGTCTTGAACCGCGCCCGTCAGTGCCGTGCCGGTCGCGGTGCCGGTGAAGGTCGCTCCGCTGATAGTGCCGGCGCTGAGCGTAATGTTCCCGATTGTACCCGCTTGCGTGTTGCCGGTCACCGAGCTTGCCGTAATAGACGATATGCCGCCACTGACAGTACGTGCGGCAAAATCCACATTCAGCGTCGCATTGCCCTGAATGGCCAGTGAGTCAGCGGTGGTAGCGCCATACAGGAAGCCCGTTGCACCGCCGGTGAACGTCGCCGTTCCGGCAGTGGGCACTTGTGCTGTAGTCGACGGCAGGCCTGTCGCAAACACGCCCAACTCTACCGGAGAGATGACCGCTTCAATGCGCGCCCAGCGTCCGTAGGTGGAATAGCTGAGCGTCGAGGCCGCGCCGTTGTTGAATTTGAAATAGACCGTGCGCAACCCCACGCCCGACCCAACGCAGGTGTCGTTACCCAGGCAGTTGCGGAACTCATTGGTGCCAATCATCGTGCGCGAGTTAGCGCGGGTATCGAAGCGTGTGTCGCCTGCCGTATTCGAC
>JAEUKL010000381.1 GCA_016793005.1 Rhodospirillaceae bacterium
CGCGCCGTTGTCGCGTGCGGCTTCCAGCAGCACATCGACTTCTTCTTCGGTCAGGTACTTCGGTAATTTCTTCGGCAACCGGGGGCGATCAAGCCCATGCGATGGGTCATCGCTGCGCAAGTTTTCCTGGTACAAAAACCCAAACAACTGCCGCGTGCTGGAAATTCGCCTGGCGCTTGTCCGCGCCCCCAACCCCGCTTTATGCAGACTGGCAATGTACTGCTGCAAATCCTTCACACCGGCGTTCAAATACGTGCGGCGCTTGGATTGCAAGAACACATCCAACGCCAGCAGATCCTGCGTATAGGCCGCCAATGTATGCGCCGATGCGCCGCGCTCGGCGGCCATCATTTCCAGAAACGCTTCAAGCTGCGGATTGTCGATGGTGATGGGCTTGGGGCGGGTGCGCGGCACTGCGCTGACCTAGAGCCCCTGCACGAGGGCCGCTTCAACCGCCAGCGCGCGGGCATCGGCATCGCGGCCCACGGCCTTCAGGGTTTCAATCACCTTGGCCAGCGTCACCGGCGAGGTTTGATGCGGCCCGGCGGTCCCCAGCGCCACCAACGACAACGCCGCCGCATCACCCACCCGGTCATCGCGCGCGGCCAGGCTAAGGCCGTTCCACACATACGACGGCGGGGGCGCCACATTTGAGGGGCCCGCATTGCCCACGACCGACAGCCATTCATCCGGCGGCACCTGATCGCCCAGGGCTGTCAGCAAATTCAAAAGCGTCTCGCGCAACGCCGCCGCCTGCGCAGACGGCAGCGAAGCCTGCCAAGCGCGGAAGTTTTGCGCGGTGATCGCGCCGCTGCCTTCATTTGATGCGGCCATGCGCGCAATCGCCCACAACCCATCGGCCACATTGGCGGCGTCGGAACTGCCGCGCGCCATCTGCAGGGCCAAGTCGATCCACGCTTGAGCTTTCTCGTGCTCGCCCGCAGCCAGCAACGCACGGGCGGCCGCGCCTGCGAACCAGATCAGATCCGGCGACGGCGCGAACTCGGCAATCATCGGCGCATACACACGCCCCACGGTCACAAGATCGGGACCCTTCTGGCCTTTGTCGGCGCGCGTCAGGTCAACAATGCGGGCAATCACCTCGGCACGGGCCGTGGCTGCGGTTTGCGCTTTTGCGGTTTGGTACAGATAGGCCCGCGTGGCCAGTTTATCGACATTGGCTTCAGCCAATGGCACGGCCGGGCCGCCACTTAAATCCAACCCCGCATAAAGGTCGCGCAGCATTTGCGGATCGGCCACACCCAAGGCTACGGCATGTTCGGCCACAGCAATGCGCGCTTCGGTCTGCTGTCGCGCGCGCTTCTTTTTGTCTTCGGCCGCAGCCTTGACGGCTTTGGCGTCTTTCGCGTCGGGCGCTTTGGCGTCTTCGGCTTGCGCGGGCGGCATCGTGGCCAGGACGCGCATCACGGTGGCATCGCCACTCTGCACCAGTGTGTCGGGGAACGGCTGCCCGCCCGCCCGCAGCATCGCCAACTCCAACGGGCGTACGCCATCCAGTTTTGCCGGTGCAGGCCCCTTTAAGCCCTGCATCACATCAGCGGCCCAGAAGAAGATCGGGTCATCCTCGCCCTGCTCGCGCAGCAGCGACAATCCCAATTGCGCGGCGCTGGTCTGTTTGTTGACCCACTGACAGTACACGTGAAACTTCTGCCAGTACGTATCGGGCTGACGCGACAAGGCGGCTTGCACCTCGGTACAAGCTGCGTCCGTGTGGCCATCAACCAGCAAGCCATCGACGCGAAGTTGCACAATCGCTTCATTGATGCGGTCGGCCGGCACGACATCAATCAAGGCGACGACACTGGGCCAATCGCCCAGGCCGGCCAGCGCACGCAACCGTGCTTCCAGAAGCCACGTGCTGTGACCTTTGTCGGCAGTGGCGTCGGACTCCACCGGAGCCCCGGCATCCAGTACGGGCACGGACGACTTGATTTCCGGTTGGCGCGCCGGCGGCAGCAGTAAATTCTGCGCGAGGCGGCGCATGGCCAGCGACGGCATCTGATGCGGAAGCTGCGCCAGGATCGCGCGCACAAAAGCGGGGTCGCTGCCAACCCACATATCGGCGGATAGCGCGCCAGCGCTTTCGTCCACCAAGCCAATGCGGTCGGTTTCAATGCGTTCGAGCGTATCAACCGCAATGGTCGGCGATAGCGAGGCCGGAGCCGCCGCCGGCTCCTCTGCCGGCTGCACCACTGTCTGTGGCGCAAGTGTCTGCGGCACCAGGGCCACGGGCCCACGCTGCTGCGGTGGTTGCGATTGGGGCTGCGCATGGGCAGCGGCAACGGCCAACGCGGCGGCGGCCGCGCCAGACAGAAGGGCCTTCAACCAGACCGGTTGCTTACTGGAAACGCTCATTCGGGATGACTTTCTCGGTGGTGGCAATGGGGGACGGCATGTCCCATGTCGCCAGAAAAACAACTCCGCCGAGAAGAATGACGGCCACTAAGGCCAATACGAATTTCACCATCGCCCGCTACGCCCTCATCTCCTGGGCGACGGCTCCCCGTACATATGCAGATCACTACATATAGGTGCCAGACCGCCCCAACCCACGCACTGTCACACTACGCAAGGCAGGCCCGAAAGTCCACGAAAGTCCTTGGTTTATCAGCCGCTTTGTTGCATTCAGACTGCCACAATTCCGCCGCGTGGCCGCTGGGGCTGAGGAGACTGAGAAATTGCGCATTGATTGGGATTTAACGATCTCCGCCATATATAGTCCGCCCATGAACGACCAACACGACCCTATCCGGCCCGGCCCACTCGGCAAAACCATCGTTCTGGTGGGCCTGATGGGTGCCGGCAAAAGCTGCATCGGGCGGCGTTTGGCCGCACGCCTGGACGTGCCGTTCATTGATGCCGATACCGAAATCGAAAAGGCGGCAGGCCTGTCGATTGCCGAGATTTTCCAAAAATATGGCGAAGTCTCGTTCCGCGAGGGCGAACGCCGGGTGATGAACCGCCTGCTGCATGGCGCGCCTTGCGTGCTGGCTTCGGGCGGCGGCGCATTCATGGATCCCGAGACACGCAAGCTCATCAAAGACAATGCCACCTCGATATGGCTGCGCGCCGAGCTTGATACGCTGGTGGCCCGCACCAAAGGCCGTGGCCACCGCCCGCTGCTCAACTCGGGTGATCCGCGCGAGAAGCTGCAAGAGCTGATGAATGTCCGCTACCCCGTCTACGCCGAAGCCGACGTGGCGGTGGACACCGGCATGGACAATCCCAACATCACGACCGCACGCGCGATTGAGGCGTTGGAAAAGCACCTCGGCGTCGCACTCGCCACACTGCCATGAACCAAACCGCCAAGAGCCCGGACGGACAAACACCGGCTGTGCCGACGCGCGTTGCCGTTAATCTGGGCGAACGTTCGTACGATATTCACATCGGCCGCGGCCTTCTGGCGCGCGCCGGTGAATTGATTGCGCCTGTCTTAAAACAAAAACGGGTCTTCATCGTCACCGACAGCAATGTGGCGCCG
>JAEUKL010000393.1 GCA_016793005.1 Rhodospirillaceae bacterium
GACATCGAAGTTGAAACCCTGCCGGGCGTGAAACTGGGTCACAAAAACATCCCGGTGAACAACGTGGGCTGCTACATCCCCGGTGGGCGCTATCCGATGGTTGCTTCGGCTCATATGAGCGTGCTGACAGCGCGCGTGGCCGGCTGCAAGCGCGTGATTGCCTGCACACCGCCGACCAACGGCAAGCCTCACCCGGCCACCATTGCCGCCATGCACCTGGCGGGGGCCGACGAGATTTACCTCCTGGGCGGCGTGCAAGCTGTGGCGGCCATGGCCTTAGGCACGGAAACCATTCAAGCCGTCGATATGATTGTCGGCCCCGGTAACTCTTACGTCGCAGAGGCCAAGCGCCAGCTCTACGGGCGGGTGGGCATCGACCTGTTTGCGGGCCCCACCGAGACCTTGGTGATCGCCGACGACACCGCCGACGGTGAAATGTGCGCGACCGACCTTCTGGGCCAGGCTGAACACGGCCCGACGTCGCCGTCGATCCTGCTGACCACCTCGAAGCGTGTGGCCGAGGAGACCGAAAAGGAAGTGGCGCGCCAACTCACCATTTTGCCGACCGCCGATGTGGCCAGTGCCGCGTGGCGCGACTACGGCGAAGTGATCCTGTGCGACACCGACGACGAGATGGTGTCCGAAGCAGATCGCATCGCGTCTGAGCACGTGGAAGTGTTGACCAAGAACCCGCGCTACTTCCTGGAAAAGATGACCAACTTCGGGGCGATGTTCTTAGGCAAAGAAACCAACGTCTCTTACGGCGACAAGGTGATCGGCACCAACCACACGCTGCCCACCAATGGGGCGGCGCGTTACACCGGCGGCTTGTGGGTGGGCAAGTTCATGAAGACCTGCACCTACCAGCAAGTGACCGAAGAGGCTTCGGCCTTCGTGGGTGAATACTGTTCGCGCCTGTGCGCCATCGAGAACTTCTGGGGCCACAAGGAGCAGGCCGACCTGCGCGTCCGCCGCTACGGCGGACTCAAAGCGGCTGAGTAGTTCGACACGGCAATGGCGGTGACCTCTCAACCCGATGTGTTGCCGCCCGTTGCCGTAGTTGGCGCTGGTCTTGTCGGCGCTGGCTGGGCCATCGTGTTCGCGCGGGCGGGGTACCCCGTTCGCGTGTACGACGAAAATGCAAAAATCCGCGACAGCGTCATGGCGCTGATCGCGGGCAACCTCAAAGACCTGAAATCCTTTCACCTGATCGCTGAGTCGCCCGAGCAAGTTTTGGGGCGCATTACGGTGCAAGCGGATTTGGCAGAGGCCATGTCCGGCGTGGCCTATGTGCAAGAGTCGGTGTTTGAAACCGTTGCAGTCAAAACCAAAGTCTATGCGGCACTGGATCTGGCCGTGCCACCCCACGTTCCAATTGGCAGTTCGTCATCAGGCATTCCGGCCTCGGCCTTCACCGAGAACTGCAAAACCCGTGCGCGCATGATGATCGCGCACCCGGTCAATCCGCCCTACCTTGTGCCGCTAGTGGAACTGGTGCCGGCCCCATGGACTGATTCGAATCAGGTCGATGCGGTGTTTGATCTGATGAAGGCCGTGGGTCAGGAGCCTATTCGGATCACCAAAGAAGTTGAAGGTTTTGTCCTCAACCGCCTGCAAGGGGCACTCCTGAACGAGGCCTGGGCGCTGTTCAAGGAAGGCTATGCCTCGGCCGAAGACATCGACAAAACCGTCGCAGCAGGCTTGGGCTTGCGTTGGTCTTTCATGGGGCCTTTTGAGACGATTGATTTGAACGCGCCGGCGGGCGTGGCCGACTATGCCCAGCGTTTAGGCCCGCTGTATCACAGTGTGGCGCAGTCGCGGCGCGACCCGAAAGCGTGGGACCCCAACCTGATTGAAAAGGTTGAAGCCGAACGGCGTACACATTTGAAGGCCGAAGATTTAGACGCACGCCGCGCCTGGCGTGATCGCCGCCTCATGGCGCTGATCGCCAGCAAAGCCAAAGCCGCCAAGGATTTGGGATCATGAGTGCAGCCAATCTTAATGAAACAAGTGTTGCGAAGTTGTTTGATCTTTCGGGCCAGCGCGCGCTGATCACGGGCGGTTCAAAGGGTATTGGGTTGGGTTGCGCGCAACTGCTGGCCGATGCGGGGGCCGAGGTGATTGTGGTTGGGCGTGGTGCGGCAGAAATAAATGATGCTGTCAAATCGATCCAAGCCAAGGGTGGCAAGGCGCAAGGGGTGGCGTGCGACGTCACCAAGACCGAAGAGGTGCGCAAGGCTTTCGGCGGTCTGGATATTCATATCCTGGTCAACAACGCTGGCACGAATATCCCCGAGCCCTATGTGAACGTGACCGAAGAGCATTTTGATCGGATCTTCGACATCAACGTACGGGCCGCGTTTTTCGTGGCCCAAACTGTCGCCGCACGCATGCTCGCCCAGGGCATCAAAGGCAGCATCATCCACATGTCGTCGCAAATGGGGCACGTGGCCTCGCCCAATCGCACGGTCTACTGCGCCTCTAAGCATGCCATCGAAGGTTTAAGCAAAGCCATGGCGGTGGAACTGGCACCCAAAGGCATTCGCGTGAACACGGTCGCGCCCACGTTCATCGAAACGCCCATGACCAAGCCGTTTTTGGAGAAGCCGGAATTCCGCGATTTCGTGCTGAAGAAAATCGCGCTGGGCAAGCTGGGCGAAATTCAGGATGTGGCGGCCGCGGTGTTGTACCTGGCGTCGCCCGCATCAGCGATGATCACGGGTAGCTGCATTAAAGTGGATGGCGGCTGGACGGCGCATTAAGGCCCCTAAGTCAGGCCCCGTTAAGGGCAGGCACCGTTAAGCGTGACCTGCATCACCTGACAGCAGGTGCGGGCTTACGCCGATCTTCGCCAGCACGCGTTCCCATTTCAGTTCAAACTCTTCCGAGAACAGCAGCGCTTCATCGGCGGGAATGTTCAGCCACGCGTTTTGTTTGATCTCTTCATCTAATTGCCCGCGCCCCCACCCGGAATAGCCCAGCGCCATCAGGCTGGCTTTAGGGCCTTCCCCCGTGGCGATATCGCGCAAAATTTCCGTCGTGGCGCTGAGGCAAATCTCGGAATTCACCTTCAGCGTGCCTTTGCGGTCGTAGTCCGCCGAGTGAAGGACAAAGCCGCGTGCAGTTTCCACGGGGCCGCCGCGATGCACCTGAATTTTGTCACACGGCAACGTGGGTTCGATGCCCAATTGGGTCAGAATTTCCGGCAGCTTCACGTCTTTCATGGGCTTATTGACGATCAAGCCCATGGCGCCTTCGGCTGAATGCGCGCAGAGGTAAATGACGGTGCGCTCAAAGCGCTGGTCGGCCATGTTGGGCATGGCCGCCAGGAATTGCCCGACCAGATAACCTTCCGCTGACTTGCGTTTTGACGGTGCCATAACCAAAAAATGATCTTATCTTTATGGCAACGCAAGACTTGAAATTTTCTCAAGCCCTCTTGCGCGCCTGGAAAGTGGTCGCCCCAGAAAAAGACATGGCCCCAATTAAAATCGGTGATCCGATTCCCAACGTGCCGGTGAAAGTCTTCGACGGCACTTCACTCCAAGATATTTCCATGGGGGATTTCTGCGCCACAGGTACGATCGTGCTGTTCGCCGTGCCCGGAGCCTTCACGCCGGCCTGTTCGGCGCGGCACCTGCCCGGATTTCTGGAGCACGCCGACGCTTTGAAAGCGAAAGGCGTGGATCGCATCGCCTGTATCGCGGTGAATGATGCCTTTGTGATGAGCGCGTGGTGCCGGGTGAACCAAGCTTGCGGCAAAGTCCTGATGCTGGCAGATGGCAATGCGGAGTTTGCGCAAGCGGCGGGTTTGTCGTCGGATGCCAGCGCTTGGGGTATGGGGATCCGGTCGCAACGCTACGCGATGGTCATCAAGGACGGATCAGTGCAGCATATCTTCGTCGATCCACCCGGCGCGTTCGAGGTGTCGGCGGCGCAGCACGTGCTTAAATATCTGTAGGCCCGAACTTTATTTTTTCTGCCTCGGTGCGCGCCAGCAGATCAACGCGCTCGTTCTCGGCGTGCCCATCATGGCCGCGCACCCAGGTCCATTTCACCTGGTGCGGTTCGCGCGCGGCATCCAACTCTTGCCACAGGTCGACGTTCTTGACGGGCTTCTTGTCGGCGGTGCGCCAGTTGCGCGCTTTCCAGCCCCTGATCCACTCGGTGATGCCTTTTTGAACGTACTGGCTGTCGGTGGCGACAACCACTTTGCACGGACGTGACAAGGCCTTCAGGCCTTCGATCACGGCCTGCAGTTCCATGCGGTTGTTGGTGGTTTCAACCGCGCCGCCGCTTAATTCTTTTTCCGTACCCTTAAAGCGCAGCAATGCTGCCCACCCGCCGGGGCCGGGGTTCCCTAAGCATGCGCCGTCGGTAAACAACTCAACGATAGAATCGCCGCTCTCAGTTGAGTCCATAAGCCGCAATTCCGGTAACGCTGCGATGGAATTTTAATTTACGTAAGTACTCGCGCGGATCTTTGGGCTTTACCAGCGCGCCGGCCGGCGTATTCACCCAATCGTACAGCCGCGTCAGCAGGAACCGCAGCGCACTGCCGCGCGCCAGCGTGGGCAGCGCCTCTTTCTCTGCGGGGCTTAAAGGCCGCACGCTTTCGTAGCCCGCAAACAACTTCGCGGCCTTGGTGACATTCAGCGCGCCGTCGGTTTCAAAGCACCACGCGTTCAAGCACACGGCAATGTCGTAAGCCAAGAAGTCCGTGCAGGCGAAATAGAAGTCGATCAGCCCCGAGCAGGCCTTGCCCATGAAGAACACATTGTCGGGGAACAAGTCGGCGTGAATCACGCCCACGGGCAAGTCTTTGGGCCAGAGCTTCGTCAGGTCAATCAACTCACCCGCAATCAAATTGGGAAGCCCCGTTTCCACATCCTGGGCCGCCGAGGCATCAATCTTGTCGAACAGTGTTTTCCAGCCGTCGAGCGATAAATTGTTCGCACGTTTTTGCGCGAAGGACTTTCCGGCCACATGTAGTTCGGCCAGCGCTTTGCCGAGTTCCAGGCAGTGCCAGGCCTCAATGCGGCGCGGCCACATGCCGTTCAGAAAGGTAATGATCGCGGCTGGGCGGCCGCTCAATGTCCGCAGCGCTTTGCCGTCTTTGGCCATGACCGGCACCGGGCAGCGCACGCCGGTGCGGGCCAGATGTTCCATCAGGTCAATAAAGAACGGCAGTTCGACCGGGTTCACGCGCTTCTCGTACAGCGTGAGGATGTAGGGGCCTTTGGTGGTTTGCAGCAGGTAGTTCGAATTCTCAACGCCCTCGGCAATGCCTTTGCAGCCCACGACATCACCGATGTCATAGGCGCTGATGAAGGCATTCAAATCGTCGTCGGAGACTTCGGTGTAAACCGCCATAACGATCCTAGTTGTTTAAAACGCTAAGCATTTAATACGCGCGGCAGGCTGAACTTCACCGTTTCTTCGGTGACGGTAATCTCTTCGACGATCACATCGAATTTCTGTTTGGCGGTGGTGATCACATCTTCCACCAGTATTTCGGGCGCGGATGCACCGGCGGTCACGCCTAGCACCGAGCCTGCTTTCAAGCGCTCCCACGGAATGCTGGATGCCTGCTCCACCAAAAACGCATCGGCGCAGCCTTCACGCTGGGCCACTTCCACAAGGCGATTGGAATTGGACGAATTGGGCGCGCCGATCACCACAAACGCATCGCACTTTTTGGCCATGGCTTTCACAGCACTTTGGCGGTTGGTGGTGGCGTAGCAAATGTCTTCCTTCCGCGGGGCGGCAATTTCAGGAAATCTTTTCCGAAGGGCCGCGATAATGTCCGCCGTGTCATCTACCGACAGTGTGGTCTGCGTTACATAGGCAACCTGCTTGCCCGCCGGCGGAGTAACGCGCGCAACATCGGCCACAGTTTCAATCAGCGTCATGGTGCCCGGTTCCACCTGGCCCATGGTGCCGATCACCTCGGGGTGGCGCGCATGGCCGATCAGGAAGATGTGCTTATCCTCCTTGGCGTGGCGCTCGGCTTCAACGTGTACTTTGCTGACTAAAGGACATGTGGCGTCCACATAGACCAGTTTTCGCGATTCAGCTTCGGCGGGGACAGATTTTGGCACGCCGTGGGCCGAGAATATGACCGGAACATTGTCGGGCACTTCATCCAGTTCATCGACGAACACGGCACCTTTGGCTTTCAGGGCATCGACAACGTGGCGGTTGTGCACAATTTCGTGGCGCACATAAACGGGTGCGCCGAACTTTTCCAAGGCGCGTTCCACCACCAGAATCGCCCGGTCCACACCGGCACAGAACCCGCGCGGTGCGGCCAGAAGGATGGTTAGCGGCGGGCGAGAGGTGGCGTTCACGGGCACCGGTTCGTGTAATTGTGGCGGGGCCAAACCCCATCGACTTCGGTCTAGTCCGGCGCTCGGCCAGGGGATAGAGTGCGCTTTAAGACCAAGCCCAGACGGCGGCACACATAGCAGACCCGTCCGGGCCGTAAAAGCCAAACACCAGGGTTTTCACCTGTATTTGCAACGTTTTCGCCCATTTCCCGTCAAAAATCCGGATCTTGATTGCCTATGAAACTCGTTTCTGTTGCTGGTGCGTTCGCGGTTTTATCCCTGGGGGCTCTGGCCCTGTCGGGCTGCGTCAATAACATGGTGCCGCCGTGCCCCGAGGTGCGGGTGGACAGCACGACGGCGCGGCTGACCCAGTTCAAGGAGGGTGCGGGGCGCGACATTACCGATGTGCAGTACCAGGCCGAGGTGCTCTCGTACCAAGGCCAGTGTGACTACCGGGATGACGGTGTCACGGTCGAGATGGACCTGGCCTTTGCCATCGCGACGGGTGCCGCTGTGAAGCCAGGGCCCACATCGATCTATTACTTTGTGGCCATTCCCCAGATGTTTCCCAAGCCCGAGGCCAAGCGGGTGTTCGAACTGAAGTATAACCTGCCGGCCACGCCAGGCGTGCGCAGCCAGGTACGCGAGAATGGCCTGAAAGTCTTCATTCCGCTGAAAAAGGACGAGCCCGGCGCGTCGTATGACGTGTACGTGGGCCTTCAGTTGAACAACGAGCAACTGAATTACAACCGCAGTCAGAATCAGAAATAGCGGGCCAAAAATAGGGGCTCAAAGTTATCCACAAGAATCGCGGGCTTTGCGCGGTTCCGGCGTTGACCTGGCCTAGTGAACTGGCCAGAGTCCGCGCCATACCGTGCAACCCCACGGAAGAGACCGTTCGCCTTATAAAAAAGGCAGTTCGGCGCCGAAGGAGAAACCGCCTCCGGAAACTCTCAGGCAAAAGGACCGTGGGGAAAGTGGTACTCTGGAAAGCAGGCGCCGGGATGACATCCTGGCCCTCACCGAAGATGTAAGCTGGGTCTTGCGTAGTATCGCCCAGTGAATCTTTCAGGTTCTCCGACAGAGGGGGGCGTTTGAGACAGCGGGACTCTGATTCCGCCTCAAGCGAACCCTTCAACGCCCGGAGCACGCCTTGGCCGATCACGCTGGACCCATCAAAACCACGCCGCTGAACGACCTGCACATTTCGCTGGGCGGGAAAATGGTGCCCTTTGCTGGGTATAGCATGCCGGTGAACTATGAACTCGGCGTGCTCAAAGAGCACCTGCATACCCGCAGTGCCGCCGGATTATTCGATGTGTCGCACATGGGCCAGGCCGAGTTGATTGGCGCTGATGTGGATGCGGCGCTGGAAACGCTGATCCCCGGCGACATCAAAGCGCTTCAGCCCGGGCGCATTCGTTACTCGACGTTGCTCACACCCTCGGGCGGCATCATCGACGATTTAATGGTGACCCGCCCGGCCGAACCGCACATGGCCAACCGCCTGGTGCTGGTGGTGAATGCCGCCTGCAAAGATTCTGACCTCGATCACATCGAACGCCGCCTGGCGGGCCGCGTGAAAGTCGTGCGCCAGGAAGATCGCGCGTTGCTCGCTCTCCAAGGCCCGTCCGCTGCCGCCGTGCTCGCGCGCTTTGTGCCGGGCTGCGATGCAATGGTGTTCATGTCCAGCAAGATCGACCAGTTCAAATTGCCCAGCGGCGAGAAAGTCGACGTGCGTCTGTTCCGTTCGGGCTACACCGGCGAAGACGGCTACGAAATCTCGATCCCCAACAGCAAGGTTGTTGAGGTTGCCAAAGCACTCCTGGGTCAAAGCGAAGTAAAGCCCATCGGCTTGGGCGCGCGTGATTCACTGCGCTTGGAAGCAGGCTTGTGCCTGTATGGCAGCGATATCGACACCAGCACGACACCGATCGAAGCCGATCTGTCGTGGATCATCTCAAAGCGCCGCAAACTTGAAGGCGGCTTTCCTGGCGATCACAAGATCATCGAGCAGATCAACACCGGTGCGCCCAAATTACGTGTCGGCATCAAGCCCGAAGGCCGTGCACCCGCACGTGCTCACACGGAAGTCTTGAACGAAAGCGGCGAGCCCATCGGCGAAATCACAAGCGGCGGTTTTGGCCCCAGCGTCAACGGACCCATTGCGATGGGGTATGTGAAAGCTGGCTACGCCGCGCCCGGAACCAAGGTGCAGTTGGTTGTGCGCGGTCAGCGATTGCCGGCGGACATCGTCGCCATGCCGTTCGCGCCACATCGCTACTTTAAATCCAAAGCTTAATTAAGAAGGAAACACACCATGGGTCAACTTCGCTTCACCAAAGATCACGAATGGGTTTTGGTCGAGGGCAACACTGCCACCGTCGGCATCACCACGTACGCCCAAGGCCAACTGGGCGACATCGTGTTCGTGGAAGTGCCGGCCGCAGGCAAAGACCTGAAGGCTGGAAGTGAAGCGGCCGTTGTTGAGTCGGTGAAGGCCGCCAGCGACGTTTACGCGCCGATCACGGGTGCCGTGACCGAAGGCAATGCGCTTCTTCCGGATGCGCCTGAAACCGTGAACACCGATCCGCAAGGGGCGGGCTGGTTTTTCAAAATGACGATTGCCAACCCGGCTGAAGTCGAGGCGCTGATGGATCAGGCGGCGTACGACAAATACCTGGCTGAAATCGGCTAAGACCAAACTCGGTTTTCTTCGGAGAGACCTGCGATGCGCTATCTGCCTTTAAGTGACGACAACCGCCGCGACATGTTGGCCGCTATCGGTGTGAACACGGTCGATGACCTGTTCGCCGATATTCCTGCGGCTGCAAAAGCCAAGGCGAAGTTCGATCTGCCCAACTCGGCCAGCGAGATCGAGGTGGAGCGCACCTTGTCGGCCTTGGCCGCGAAAAACTTGAACGCCTCGCAAGCTCCGAGCTTTCTGGGTGCGGGTAACTATCGTCACCACACACCGGCATCGCTCGACTACATCATCCAGCGCGGCGAGTTCTTAACCGCTTACACGCCCTATCAGCCGGAAATCAGCCAGGGCACGCTGCAGGCGATTTACGAGTTCCAGACACAAGTGGCGTTGATCACCGGCATGGAAGTGGCCAACGCCTCCATGTACGACGGAGCGACCGCTTGCGCCGAAGCCGCCGCCATGGCCTGCCGCGTCACCAAGCGCACGAAGGTTCTGGTGTCGGGCGGTGTGCATCCCAACTACCGCGACGTGACGGCGACGAGCCTGAAATTCATGGACTTGTCGGCGGAATGTCTTTCGCCCGATCCCATGGGTGTTGAAGACCTCTTGGGCCGCGTGGGTTCCGACATTGCCTGCGTGATCGTGCAAACCCCGGGTTTCTTCGGCCACCTGAATGATTTCTCTGCTCTGGCTGATGCGGTGCATGCTGCCGGTGCGTTGCTGGTGGTGTGCGTGCCTGAGCCTGTGTCGCTGGGCTTGCTGAAATCACCCGGCGCCATGGGTGCCGACATTGTGGTCGGTGATGGACAGTCCATCGCAACGCCAACCATGTTCGGTGGGCCGGGCGTGGGCTTGTTCGCCACGCGGGAAAAATACCTGCGCCAGATGCCGGGCCGCATTGCCGGTGAAACGGTGGATGAAGACGGCCGCCGGGGTTGGGTGCTGACCCTTTCCACGCGCGAGCAGCACATCCGCCGCGAGAAGGCGACCTCGAACATCTGCACCAACTCAGGTCTCATCGCTCTGGCCTTCTCGGTGCACATGACGTTGTTGGGCGAAGTGGGCTTCCGCAAGTTGGCGGAACTCAACCATGCCCATGCAGGTTTGTTGGCCGATGGCCTGGAGCAGATCAAAGGCGTGAAGATTTTACCCTCGGCCTTCTTCAACGAGTTTGCCGTGCAGGTGCCGAAACCCGCCGCTGAAATTGTTGAAGCGCTGGCCAAGCGCAATATCCTGGGCGGCATTCCGGTGTCGCGCTTCTATCCGACGTACCCCGAGCTTCAAAATATTTTATTACTCACGGCCACCGAGATGAACACGGCAGGCGACATTGCCGCACTTGTTGGCGCGTTGAAGGAGGTGCTGCAATGACCAAACCCACAACCACCAGCGGCAATATTGGTCTGCAAATCGAACAGGCGCTGATTTTTGAACTGAATACATCAGGCTCGACCGCCGTTGACTTGCCTGCGGCCCCCAAAGTGCGCACGCGTTTGGGCAACTTAAAGAACGACAAGCCGATTGGCTTGCCGGGCCTCTCTGAACCCGAAGTCGTGCGCCACTACACGCGCCTGTCACAAAAGAATTACTCGATCGACACCGGGTTTTATCCGCTGGGGTCGTGCACCATGAAGCACAACCCGCGCCTTAACGAAAAAATGGCGCGCTTGCCAGGCTTGGCCGACATTCATCCGTTCCAGCCGGAAAGCACCGCGCAGGGTGCGTATGAACTGATTGATACGCTGGCCCATTGGCTGAAAACACTCACCGGCATGCCCGCCGTGGCCATGAGCCCGGCCGCAGGGGCCCACGGCGAGCTGTGCGGCCTGATGTGCATTCGCGCCGCCCATGAAGCGAACGGGCAAGGGGCCCGCAAAACTATCCTGGTGCCGGAATCGGCCCACGGCACCAACCCTGCCACGGCTGCGTTGTGCGGCTATCAGGTGGAATCAGTGCCCGCCACAGCCGACGGTCACGTCGATGTTGCCGCGCTCAAAGCGAAATTAGGCCCCACGGTGGCGGCGGTGATGATCACCAACCCCAACACCTGCGGCTTGTTTGAAACCGAGTGCATTGCCATTGCCGACGCTGTGCATGCGGCGGGCGCGTACTTCTACATGGATGGCGCCAACTTCAACGCGCTGGTGGGCCGCGTGCGCATCGCTGACCTCGGTGTCGATGCCATGCACATCAACCTGCACAAAACCTTCTCGACCCCGCACGGCGGCGGCGGCCCCGGTGCGGGCCCGACCGTGCTCAGCAAAGCCTTGGCCGATTACGCGCCGGTGCCGTTTGTGGTGCATGACGGCAAAAAATTCATGGTGGAAGAACATGCGGGCTTTGGCGCGGCGGCCAAATCCTACGGCCGCATGAAAGGCTTCCAGGGCCAGTTCGGTGTGTTCGTGCGTGCGCTCAGCTACATTCTCGCCATGGGGGCCGATGGCTTGCGTCAGGCGTCAGGCGATGCGGTGCTGAACGCCAATTACTTGCGCGCCAGGTTGTCTGCGGAACTCACGCCTGCCTTCAAGGGCATCTGCATGCACGAAGTGGTGTTCGACGATGAATGGCTGAAGGGCACGGGTGTGACCACGCTTGATGTCGCCAAAGCCCTCATCGACGAAGGCTTCCATCCCATGACTATGTACTTCCCGCTGGTGGTACATGGCGCGTTGCTGATGGAGCCCACGGAAACCGAAAGCAAGAGCACGCTGGATCAGTTCATAGCCTCATTGCTGGCGCTCGCACGCAAGGCCAAGCAGGGCGATCAGGCCGAGTGGTTCAAAGGTGCGCCGTACCTGGCGCCGCGCCGTCGTTTGGATGAAACCCGTGCGGCGCGCAAACCGATCTTGCGCTGGCAACCCGTGGAGGCCGCTGCGCCGGTGGCAAAACAAGCGGCGGAGTAAGAGTTGCACATAAGCCTACATAAAGCCCCGACGCTTGACGTGGTGGTTTTTGTTTGACGCTTAAAGCCCCAAGGAAAGTCCAACAAAGATTTCTTGATATGATTCTGGAAACAAATTCTCTCTGGGGCGAATCGTGCCAATGCGATGAGATGTATATGAGTTGAAAGACCAATCACTGGTTTCTGGATCTGAGAACTTCTGATCCATAAAGTCCGAAACGCCCACCTTGTTCATAAACGAGAATGATCCTTCGAGGTCCGTCATCGAACAAATCGAATATGGCATATCGGTTAACAGATTTTCGCCTAAGCCCGCCTCCGCTAATTTTTCCACAACGGCTGCTTTTATTTTATTTAAAATAAGTGGTCCAAAAAAATGCAGACTCTCTAAGGTTACAAGAACTGGGTAAACCCTCAAATTTTCGTCGTATGCTAAGTTGCTATATCGACCCTCGGTGTAATCACCGATTGTTTTGTATAGTTGTGCTATTGCGGTTGCTACTTGAGTGATATCTTTTTCAAGAGGTTTTGTATCTTCAATATTTGTTTTTGTGTCCCATGAGAGTCGTTTAGATTTGCATTCGATAAATAACGCTGCTTTTTGATCAAGAATGATCCAATCCGCAGAGTCTTTCCGCTTCTTTCCCATCACGTATTCGTGTTCTGGTAGAATCGTGACGGTGTCACGTTGGAAGGCGTTGACCGCTAAATCGCCCACGTATTTTTGGACTGATTGTCCAAATAGATGGCCAAAATTCTCTTCAGAAACCAACTCATAATAGAGTCCAGCAGTGAACCGCCAAAAAAGTAATGTCGGCAGTGGACACATGAAAGTGTCCGATTCCCCATTGCTAAGTCTAACCAAAGGGAAGGCGCGCAATGAATTGTATGCGAAAGCAAACTGAGAATCGTACCTTTGCTCTTTCTTTAGAATTGCTCGAAGTTCCCTATCTGTCTTGCAAATAAGTTTTACAAAACTGTTCGTATCTATTTGCCTTTCAGTTACTTGGGCAAATGCTCTGAAATAGTCTTCTTGTATTATTGGCCTAGAGAGAAAGGCTCCTAGCAATGCCAAACCACATTGAAATATTTCCTTGATAGTGACGCCAAATTTCTTGACGCATATCTGATTGATCTCTGTGGTATTAAACAGCCTATAGTATCTAGTTGCTGTAACTGCGTTGGGCTTGTTTTCTTGCCAGCCGAACTGTCTGTGGGCAATGCGAACAAGTTCGACCCATATGTTGTCTT
>JAEUKL010000001.1 GCA_016793005.1 Rhodospirillaceae bacterium
CAATGACGCGCGCGGATTTCAGTTTCGGGATTTCGCGCACCAGGCCTTCGCGCAAAGCATCGTCGCTGGCCAGGTAATCCACCGCAACTTTGTAGGCCTCGGCCGTCAATGGCGCGCCGTTTGAAAACACCACATTGTCGCGCAGCGTAAAACGCCACGTCACCGCGTCGGTGCTTTCCCAACTGGTTGCAAGCCACGGCTTTAAGGTGCCGTCTACTTCAATGCGTGTCAGCCCGTCATACATCGCCGACAGCACATAGATGCTGGGGATTTGCGCTGTGCGATAAGGGTTGCCAAACGACAGCGGCAAGCTGTCAATGCCCAGCCTGATCTTGCCAGGCTTAATGGCGTCCGCCGCAGATGCACCGGACGCCATCGCAACACACGCAGCCAAAACCGCAGCAGCAAATCTCATTTTGACACTTCCATTTCCGTAAACGCAAAATGCGTTCCGTTGATCAGCTTGTAGTTCTTTACCTTCGACGATACACCGACGAACGCAGGCGCTTCGTACATAAAAAGTGCCGGCGCCTGGTCGTGATAGTATTGCGCGATTTTATGGCGGTATTGTAACGCCTTTATTTCATCGAACTCGGTTCTGGCGGCCACAATCGTCGGCATGATGGCGTCATCGCAATACCACGGGGTCGGGCGCTGGCAGGAATGCGCCAGAACCGAACGCGTGACATCGTTAATGGGCCAGGCCTGCCAGTCCGCCGGAAAAGCTTCGCCGGAAAAATCGGTACGGCCCAGGGCGTTGTAATACTGCAAGGCCGGCATGGTGCGGATCTCCATGGTCACGCCGATCTCGCGCAAATCAGACTGCACCTGCTGAAAGATCGCGGTGTCGTTGGCATCTACACCTGTGGCGCCCTCCATCACGAACGAGAACCCATTTGGAAAGCCGGCCTCGGCCAGCAGTTTTTTCGCAGCCTCCGGATCGTACTTATATTGTGGTACTGACGCATCGTAGCCCAATACCGTACGTGTCGCGGGCTGCGAGGCGGGAACCGTAGCACCGCCCAACAGCGCATCAATGATGCGCTGGCGGTTGACGGCCATATTAAGCGCGCGGCGCACGCGCACATCCTGCAATGGGCTTTTCTTGAACAGAATGAATGAGAACCCGAACACGGAGGGGTCGATGGTGGTGATGCCCTCGTGGCCCGCATCTTCCAGCTCCGCCAAGTTGTCGGGGCTCAAACTCATGGCGATGTGAATCCGCCCGGCCAGCACCCCAGAGGTGCGGGCAGATGTTTCGGGTAGCGCAATAACCTCCAACCCCTCCAACCGCGTCGTGCGCCACGCCTCTTTGAAGGGTGCAAGCTTCCATACGTTGGCTTGCATCTCGACCATTTTGAAGGGGCCGGTGCCGATGGGCTGTTTGGCGAAAAGATCGCGCCCCATCTCTCGCCAGGCTTTGGGCTCGCCGATCATCAGGCCTGTCATGTAGCGCGCCATCTGCGGCGCGGGCTCGGTGGTGATGATGTCGACCGTCAGGTCATCGACGGCGCGGGCATCTTTGAATACGCCCACTTCGCGCCGGATGCCCTCGCGAATTGCTTCGTCTGAGACAATGTATTTGATGGCGGTTACTACCGCGTCCGCTGTAAAGGGTGCGCCGTTATGGAACTTCACGCCGGGGCGCAGTTTGAAGCGCCAGGTGAAGTTGTCGATTTTCTCCCACGACAGGGCAAGTGACGGCACCACATTGCCCGCGTCATCAAACCGTGTGAGCGCGTCGAACATCGCACTGTTGGTCCAGACGGTCGGCGGTAACGATGTGCGGTATGGATTGCCTAAGGACGGGGGAAGAATATCGACAGCTAATCGCAGCGGTTCGGCCTGCGCAGCGCCAATTAACAGCACGCTTGTGTATATGGTGTATGCAAAGAAAGTCCGCAGTCGCGCGCGCATGGCCAAATTTAATCCGCCGGAAGGAGCACGCCTCAACGTACGGGAGGGAGGCTGGATCCAGCAAGTGCCATCGGATGTTTACTGAAGCCGAATCTGATCGAAGTTGATGAAGCCATGCAGTTCGCGGAAATCCATCACATTGGCGCGCATTCCGGCAAAGCGCGGTGTTTCATAAAGGAACAGCGATACGTACTGATTGCGGTAGTGGCGCATCACTTGGTGGCGGGCTTTCAGCCCTTCTGCTTCATCAAAGGTGGTTAAGGCTACGCGAATAGCCGGCATGATGCTTTGGTCGCAGTACCAGGGCTTGGCCCACAGGCATGAGTGATTCTGCATGGTGCGGATCACATCAATGGTGGGCTCGCTGGAGTACGTCAGGCCAAAGCCATCGCCGTTCCAGCTGCCGTCCATGGCGTTGCGCATCAGTTCAGTGACGGGAAACTGCCTGATCTGCATCGTCACGCCGACGGCGGCCAAGTCTTGCGCAACTTTCTGGTAAACCGCACCGTCGGACGATCCTGTGCCCACGACGCCTTGAATGACGAACGAGAACCCCTTGGGGTAACCGGCCTCGGCCAGCAATTTTTTCGCGCGCGCCGGATCATATGGAATCAGCGGAATCGTGTCGTCGAAGCCGTACGCCATACTGGAGCCAGGTTGCGCGGCCTCAACCGTTGCGCCTTGCAGCAAGCCCTGCACTAACGCTTTGCGGTCGATGGCGATATTCAAGGCCTCGCGAACCCGTACGTCTTTCAGCGGCGTGTCTTTATTGTGATGGAAATGAATCGCCCAGACCGAGGCGTTTCTCCAATGCAGGCCCTTGCCGCCGCCCGCCTCGATGACGTTCACTTCATCGGGGCCGAGGTTCAACGCAATATCGGCTTGGTCGGCCAGCACCGCCTGCACACGGCTCGCTGCTTCGGCTGCGACCACCCAATTCAATTTCTCAACCTTGGGTGCCCGCCATGACTTGGTGAAGGCCGACATTTTCCAGCCACGCACGTCGGGTTTATCCAGCGCAAAAGGTCCGGTACCGATTGGCTGCTGCGCAAATTGCTCGGGCCCCAGTTTTTGCCATTGCGCGGGCTCGACCATGTACATCAGCGGCAGCACCCGCGGCAGATGTGGTGCGGGTACATCCGTCACCAGATCGACGGTCAGGTTATCAATCTTGCGTGCGGATTTGATGAAGCTCATTTCGCGCGCCACCAATTCGCGCGCGGCTTCGGGCGTTTGAAAATACGCAACCGTATTCAATACGGCGTCGGCGTTCAAAGGCGCGTCATTTGAAAACGAAACATTGGGGCGCAGCGTGATGCGCCATGTCAACGGGTCAATGTTGCGCCACGTCAGTGCCAACCAAGGCATCACGCGGCCTTGGTCGTCGATGCGCGTCAGGCCGTCGAACAAGGCCGACCATGTGAAAATGTTGGGGATGCCGGTGTTGCGGTAAGGATTGCCGATGGACTGCGGCATCACCGTTGTCGCCACGCGCAATGTTTTTTCTGCTGCGAGAGTTGCAGCGCTGCAAAGCCCTGTCATTAACACGGAAAGAAAAAGAACCCGCAACCGCATACGTTTCACATCATTTTAGAAGAGTGTTTGAAGCTGATACGTCATCACAGCACGTAGATAGTTTGTCATCATTTTCACATGACGACTTTTGTGAATCCTAAAACCGTAGATAAAAACCGTATGAGACACCAAACACGTTCAACATTCTTAACGCGGCCTTGCAATGCACGCGCTGGGGCATTGGTTCTACCGCGCAATGTGTGGCTGTAAATTTATTCTACCGCATATGCCCGGATGAGGGATCAAGCTATGTCTTTATATGACATGATCATGCGCGGTACCTAAGGTTAGGGGGTGATCGTGTTTTTCATGCCACAGCGAAAAAGCATCTTTCATTTCCGTGCATTAGCGTGTTGAGCCCGTTTGGGCTCTGGTCCATCTTTGGCGCGCTCAATCGCGTACTGGGGTTTTTTGCGCGATGACGTTTACGGAAAAATTTATCGCGGAGGATATCCGATGACGAAAGTGTCGCGTTTAGCCACCATGACGGCTGCGAGCGTTCTCGCAATCGCCATGGCAGCACCGGTTGTTGCGCAGCCGGCCTTGGAAGAAATCGTGGTGACCGCGCGTAAGCGCGAAGAAAACTTGAAGGAAATTCCACTATCGATTTCTGCCTTCTCCGCGAAGGACATCGAAGAGAAAGGCTTCAAAGGCCTGGAAGAAATCGCCAAGTCCGCGCCGGGTATGCAGTACTCGAACCAGGGCGGGCAAATCCCCGGCCGTTATACCTCGGCCATTCGCTTCCGCGGCATGAACGTGAACTCCGACAGTCCGTCTTTGCAATTGGGCTCGCTGTTCATTGACGGCATGTACGTGTTGGGTGGCACGCAATCGATCCCGCTCGATGACGTGGAACGCATCGAAGTCATCAAAGGCCCGCAGTCGGCCTACTTCGGCCGTAACACCTTCGGTGGTGCGGTCAACTACATCACCAAGAACCCGTCCATGACGGAGTTCAAAGGCAAGATCAACGCCTCGGCCGCGACCTATGACGAGTTCGACGTCTCGGCCAGCGTCGAAGGTCCGCTGGTAAACGACAAACTCAGCGCCCGCATCGGTACGCGCATGTACTCGAAAGGCAACATGTGGACCGCTTCAGACGGCGGTGCCTTGGGCGAAGAAAGCTCAAAGAGCGTGAACGCCACGTTGTTTGCCCAACCGTCCGATAACCTGACCGTGAAGCTGCGTGGCTTCTACGATAAGGACGATGACGGCCCGGCGGCGGGTGGCATTGTTGGCGGCTTGCGCAACGACAGTTGCACGGGCAAGACCATTAAAACGCAAGACCCTGCCACACCGAACGCTTCGCCGAAAAACTACATCTGCGGCATCGTGCCCACACAAGGCCGCGCGATTTCGAACATCGGCACGTTGCAGATCATCGACAGCAATACGTCGTTGCGTCCGCAACAGCTGGGTTTCATCGGTCAGCCTGACCTGTTGATCACCAGCCTGATTACGCGTCCGCAGCCCGCCATCATCAACGTGCCCAGCATCGACCGCATCGGTCTTGAGCGCGATGTGATGCGCTTGTCATCGGCAATCAACTATCAATTCGGCGATGGCTACGATTTCGACTTGCAGGGCGGCTACAACCGTCTGCGCGCCAACTGGGTGCGTGACTTCGGTCTGTCGGCCATCGAAAACTGGTACAGCCGCGATCCGCAAGACGCCAAAGACTACTCGTTCGAAGCGCGCATCACTTCGCCGCAGGACCAACCGCTGAAGTGGTTGATCGGCAGCAACTACTATCACCAGAAGTTCATCCAATCGGGCTCTGGCGGTGACTCGCTGTCGCTCTGCACTACGGTTATTTCGGCTCCGCCGGCGGGTGAACGCTGCACGCGCAATCCCTACTTCGCGGCCACCACACTGTTGCAGAACACGGACCGCATTAAAGCGTGGGGCGTGTTCGGGTCGGCGTCGTACGACATCACCGAGCAGATCACGGCCAGCTTCGAAGGTCGTTATCAGCACAACGATGCGGCGACGGCTATTCTGACCACGGCACCCTTGAAGAAGATCGACAAGAACTTCCTGCCGCGCGCGATCTTGCGCTTCCAGCCCACGGATGAAACCAACCTTTATGCCAGCTATGCAAAGGGTGTGATCCAGGGCCAACCGAACGCTCAGATCGCCTCGGCGACGGCGCGTGAATTGGCGCAGTATAAAACCCAGCTGACCAACGTGGACTCGGAGCTGCCTGCCGAAATCCTCGACATGTATGAAGTCGGCTGGAAGCAAACGCTGATGGATAACCGCTTAAGCTTCAACGTGGCGGGTTACTACGGCGAATGGCAAAACCAAAAGGGCCGCTCGGTCGCAATCATCCAAGAAGATTGCGGCAGCGTCAGCCACGGCGGTGTTGCCGGTGCGACAGCCGCCAACGGTTGCGCCAACGGTGCGACGGGTCTGCCGGCGGTTAACGCCAACGGCACAGCGTTCTTGAACTCGCGCAACGTCAACGTTCCGGGCACCTCGAAGCTGTGGGGCGTGGAATGGGAAAGTGCGGCCGCCATCACCGAAGAGTGGGATGCCAAGATGACGGTGACCTACGCGCGTTCGAAGTATAAGAGCTTCCTCTTCAACTTCGTCGCCCCCATCGCCGGCTACTCGCAGATGAAGGGCAACTCGAACGCCCGCTTCCCGAAGTGGTCGGGTTCGTTGTCGAGCGGTTACCAAACCGCCCTGAACGACAATTGGGAATGGTTCGTCAACGGCGACCTGACCTACTTCGGCAAGGCGTATGTTGACGAAAGTAATCTAGCGCAATGCAATGATTACTTCACCGCCAATGCCCGCGCCGGGATGGAGAAAGAAGGCCTTCGTGTTGAACTGTTCGTCAAGAACGCCTTCAACGATGACAACTGGGCTGCTTGCGCCCGTTGGACCGACTTCGACACGGCGCCGAACTTGGCTGGCCTGACCTTGAACCAGGGCGTTGCGGTGACCCCGCAGAACAAGCGTCAGTTCGGGATCCGGACCGCGATCGAGTTCTAAACCAATCGCTGATTTGAGCATAAAAGGCCCCGGACTTTGGTCCGGGGCCTTTTTCTTTTCTACCGGGCGGTAGGTATTTACTACAGAAATAGTATTTTATACTAATTGATTATCACATTATGGGATTATTAGATTCATAATTTATATATAATGAAACGCATTCCTAAAAAAAGTAATTAATAAGGCATTTATTGCCATTTCAGGCTTGAGAGATCAGCTGAACACGAGTAGGTGTGGCGGGTGGTGTCGCGCGTGGGGAGCGCCTGCATCGCCACACTTCACGTTTTTGGCTTCAGGGGGGCCAACTCGCATGTCTTTCAAATCGCGTTCCGTTACGTCCACGGCTTTGTCTGCTGTGGCGATATCAGCTGTGGCGCTGGCGTTGGCCACGCCGGTGTCAGCCCAAGTGGCACTGGAAGAAATTGTTGTGACCGCCCGCAAGCGTGAAGAGCGCTTGCAGGAAATTCCCATCGCCATTTCGGCGTTTTCAGCCGATCAAATCCAGCGCGCCGGTATCACCAAGCTTGAAGACCTGACGCTGAAAGTGGCTGGCGTGCAATTTCACTCACTCGGTCTCGCCATTCCGGGCCGCGTCAATTCGTCCATTCGCTTTCGCGGCATGGACGTGAACAGCCAGGTGCCGACATTCCAGTTGGGCACGCTGTTCGTGGACGGCATCTACGTGCTGGGCGGCACGCATTCGATTCCACTCGACGACGTCGAGCGCGTTGAAGTGGTGAAGGGGCCGCAGTCGGCGTACTTCGGCCGCAACACCTTCGGCGGCGCCATCAACTACATCATGAAAACGCCCTCAACCCAGGAACTGACGGGTGAGGTGAATGCCTCGGCGGCGACGTATGATGACTTTGATGTCTCTGCGGCCATCGACGGTCCGCTGGTACAGGACAAACTTGGTGTTCGCTTGGGTGGGCGTCTGTATTCCAAAGGCAACATGTGGACCGCTTCAGACGGCGGTGCGTTGGGTGAAGAAAGCTCAAAGAGTCTTCAAGGGACATTGTACGCCACACCTACCGATAATCTGTCCATCAAGTTGCGCGCGTTCTACGATCACGATGCCGACGGTCCGCCGGCGGGCGGCGCCATTCCCGGCCGCTTGAACGACACCTGCACTGGTTTAACGCTGACCACTAAAACTGGTCAGACGATTCGCCCTGTGCGTTTCCCGTGCGGCAAAGTGCCCGAGCAGGGCACAGCCATTTCAGCGCTGAACACCACCAAGATTATCGACAGCAATACGTCGGCACGGTCGGTCGTCGGCTTTGTGAACTCAGGTGATCCTGACTGGCTGATGAAAAACATCATCCAGCGCTCACAGCCCGCAGCGCTAGCAGGCAAGGTGCCTACACTTGAAGGCATCGAGCTTGAACGCAATATCGAGCGCTACTCTGGCAACATGCAGTATGAATTCGATGGCGGCATGACCGCCACTGTGCAGGGTGGCTACAACAAGCAGGCTGCTTCGTGGGTGCGCGACTTTGCCTTTACTGCGCTCGATAACGGCTACAGCCGCGATCCGCAGTACATGAAGGACTACTCGGTCGAAGCGCGTTTGGCCTCGGCCCAAGATCAGCGCTTCAAATGGCTGGGGGGCGTGAACTACTACGAGCAGGATCTGATTACAGCCGCTTCCGGCGGCGATTCGGCTTTTGCCTGCGTCGATAGTATTGCGGGCTTGCCCATCGGCTCCTGCGTGCCGGGCCGTACGCTGATTTTCGCCAACACGTTAGGTAACACTGACCATGTTGAAACCTTGGGCCTGTTCGCGGGCCTCTCGTACGACATCACCGATGAGTTATCGCTAAACCTCGAAGGGCGTTATCAGGACGACAAGTTCACGCGCGGGATCACCACCCGCACCACAGCCGAGTTCAAGACCTGGCTGCCGCGTGCAATTCTGCAATACAAACCCACACCCGAGACCAATATTTACGCCAGCTATGCCAAAGGCGTGATTCCGGGCGAGATCAACCAGGCGGTCATCGACAACCAGAATGATGCGCGCGTCCTCGCACAATTCACTGCCGGTGGCGTGCAGCCCTTCCTCCCGGAAGAACTGCTCAACAGCTATGAAATGGGCTGGAAACAGGAACTGTTCGACAAGCGCCTGTCGTTCAGCTCGGCCGCCTACTACGGAACCTGGGCCAACAAGAAAAGCCGCATCGTACTGCCCATCAACTTTACGTGCGGCAGCTCACTTGCGCCTGTCGGCAACTCGGGCTGCAACGTCGCCACGGGCGGCAGCCCGGCCGGACAGCCGGCGCGCAACCCGGACGGCACGCCGTTCATCCAGAACACCAACGTTGTGGTATCGGGCGATTCCAAAATCTGGGGCTTTGAGTTTGAAACCAACGCCGCCCTTGCCGAAGGTTGGACTGCTGGCGGTACGCTCGATTACGCCGGCAACAAGTTCACCAGCTTCACCGCGAACTTCATCACCGGCTATGCGGGATACAACAACGTAAAGGGCAATTCCCACGCACGGTTCCCCAAGTGGTCGGGCTCGCTGAACACGGCTTACACGGCAAGCCTGAACGACACGTGGGATTGGTTTGTACGCGCCGATGCCAGCTACTTCGGCAAGACCTGGGTCGATGTCGATAACCTGGCTTACTGCGATGACTACTGGTTGGCCAACACGCGCGCTGGCGTAGAGAAAGAAGGCCTTCGTGTCGAGCTGTTCATCAAAAACGTGTTCAACGATGATAGTTGGGCCGCGTGCTCACGCTTCTCGGAGTTTGACCTGCCCAACGACGGCACCACCTCGACGTTGTATCAAAGCATCATCGTAGCCCCTCAGAACAAGCGCCAGATCGGTTTGAAAACCGCGATCAAATTCTAAAAACAGTGCGCAAAAAATAAAAACCCCGGCAGTCATGCCGGGGTTTTTATATGAG
>JAEUKL010000023.1 GCA_016793005.1 Rhodospirillaceae bacterium
TGACCGAAGAGGCTTCGGCCTTCGTGGGTGAATACTGTTCGCGCCTGTGCGCCATCGAGAACTTCTGGGGCCACAAGGAGCAGGCCGACCTGCGCGTCCGCCGCTACGGCGGACTCAAAGCGGCTGAGTAGGCCATATACAAAGTGGCGGCTGAGTACGGCGATACGAACTTATCTTTTCTGCGGAGAATGCGCGAATGCGATTGGGCATAGATGTCGGTGGTACGTTTACAGACCTCATTCTCTATGACGACGAGAATAAACGCCTCTTCCGAGCCAAAACACCATCCACACCTGCCGATCAATCTATTGGGGTCGCCAATGGTGTTAAAGAGATTTGCGCTTTGGCTAAGATTGACCCTTCCCGCATTCAACTGGTTCTGCACGGAACGACAGTCGCAACCAATGCCGTTCTAGAAGGCAAAGGCGCACGTGTAGGCTTGCTCGTCACTGAAGGGTTTGAATACACACTACACTTGGCAAAGTCCTGGACGCCCGGCCCGCTGTTCGGCTGGATTGTCATGGATAAGCCCGAACCTCTGGCATCGCTGGAGGATACTCGCGGCATTCCTGAACGCCTTAATGCGCGCGGCGACATCATTAAAGCGCTAGACAAAGAAGCCGCAACTAAGCTTATCGACGAACTTTGCACATCAGGGATTGAAGCTCTTACGATCTCGCTGATGCATTCCTATGCAAACAATACGCATGAACAAGTGCTGAAACAGATCGTCGCTGAACGGCACCCCCATATTCCGGTCTCATTATCATCCGACATTCTGCCCGAGTTCCGGGAGTATGACAGAGCAATCACGACGGTGATGAACGATTACGTTCGGCCTATTATGCAGCGATACCTATCGCGCATTGAAGGCCGCATGGCAGATGCCAACGTGAAATCACATTTGCATATTGTCCGATCTGACGGCGGTCTCATGAGCGCCAAGGCCGCGGCGGCGCGCCCCGTCCACACTGTCCTCTCAGGCCCAGCGGGCGGTGTCACAGCGGTTGCGGACATCGCGAAAAAGACAAAGAGGCCCAAGCTTCTTGGCTTTGACATGGGCGGCACATCAACCGATGTCACCGTTATTATTGATGGTGAGCCCACAATAACGCGGTCAACCGAAGTGGGTTACTTTCCCGCAAAAGTTCCCACATTGGATGTTCGTACCGTCGGCGCCGGTGGCGGCTCCATCGCGTATGCATCCGAGCTGACAAAGTCGCTTCGCGTCGGCCCGCGCAGCGCCGGAGCAGTGCCGGGACCCGTTTGCTATCAGCGCGGCGGCAAGGAGATTACCGTCAGCGATGCCAATGCCGTTCTGGGTTACCTGCCACCCCGGCTGTTGGGCGGTGAAATGGCGTTGGATCTTGAAAGCGCCCACCATTTCATGGAGCAACTGGGCACGCAGATCGGGCGCTCGCTTGAAGAGACTGCATGTGGCGTTATCGACATCGCCAATGAGGTCATGCTTGGCGCGCTCAGAGTCATTACTGTGCAACGCGGACTCGATCCACGTGACTTTGGGCTTGTCGCCTTCGGCGGCGCGGGTCCCATCCATGGCAACGCCATTGCCGCATTGCTGGGTTGCTTTCCAGTTATTGTTCCGCCGAACCCTGGCGTTTTATCGGCGCTAGGCTTTCTGCATGCCGACTTTAAGAACGAGTTCGTCAAAACCTTCATACGCTCGACGGCTAATCTGGTGACTTCTGAAATCTGGTCTGAGTTCGAAGCCCTTAACGCATCAGCATTGAAATGGCTTGGCGATGAGGGCATTGCGCCGGATCAGCAGCAGATAAAGTTTGCTGTTGATATGCGGTACGAACAGCAAGGCTTCGAGGTTTCTGTTGATATCACATCGTCGCTTATCGCGGAAAAGCGGTTTACCGATATCGTCGAAATATTTCACGCCAAGCATGATCAGTTGTATGGCGTGCGACTGCCGGTTCCCGTTGAAATTATCGCGCTAAGAGTCGTTGCGATTGGAACAACCCCCGAGATTTCGCCAAGCGTCGCAAACGCTGAATCCACAGCCAGCCACGCGCTGATTGAAACGCTCCCGGGCTATTTCGGTGGTGCGTGGGTCGATATACCGCATTACGACCGCAACCTTCTCAGCGTCGGCGAGAAGATATCCGGCCCCTGCATCATCAGGCAGTACGACACAACGACCGTTGTCCTTGATGCGCACTGGGCCGAGGTCGATCAATTCCGAAATATCCTGATATGGCCCACCTCCGCAGGGGAGAAGTAAACATGAACCAGATTCACGTAGATTCGATCACCCTCGACATCATCGAGAACGCGCTTAAGAATGCGCGATTCGAAATGGACGAAGTTGTGCGTCGCATTTCGTTATCGCCGGTGATTCGCGAGCAGCACGATGAATTTCCGATGATCTGCAATAATCGCGGTCAGATGGTAGTGGGGCAGTTTGGGTCTTATATTCCTGGCGTTTTGCAGAAATTTGGCGACGACTTGAACGAAGGGGATGTTTTTATTTGGAACGATCCTTACGCCTCGAAGGGCTCGATTTCGCACAATAACGATTGGTGCGTGATGCTTCCCATTTTTCACAACAATATACTCGTCGGATTCAGTTCAATTTTCGGCCACATGATCGATGTTGGCGGCAAAGTGCCCGGCTCCATGCCCGCGGATGCGCGATCAATCTGGGAGGAAGGATTACGCGTTCCGCCTGTGAAGATTTATGAGGCGGGCAAACTGAACCAAGCCGTACTGGATATTATGCTTAACAATTCCCGCACGCCTGAAATGAACCGGAGCGATATGATGGCGTTAATCGCCGGGTGCAAGGCCGCAGAAACGCGGGTCCGGGCTTTGTGCGATCGGTTTGGCGTGCAGTTATACCTGCGCAGTTGCGACTTGCTCCTTGAGCGGACGCGCAGCGCCATGCAAGTTCTTATCCATAAGTACATCCCTGAAGAACCTGTTTCATTCACGGATTACGTCGATGATGACGGACGCGGCAATGGGCCCTTCAAGCTCACCCTCTCAATTTACAGAAAAGGCGATATCGCGGTTTTCGATTGGACCGGGACTGATGACCAGGCTGAAGGCCCGATCAACTTCCTGATTCATGAAGGCCTATGTAAGCTTTTCTTCGGTGTATACATGATTATGGCCTTCGATCCTGACACGCTGTTCAACGAGGGCTTCTACGATTTGTTTGAAATCGTTTTGCCTGAAGGCAGCCTTCTGAACCCACGGTTTCCTGCAGCGCTGGGCAATCGTCTTAACACACACACCCGGTTTTTCGACTGCCAGGCCGGAGCGTTGGGACAGCGTGCGCCGCATTTGTCGATGGCAGCCGGGTACGGCACAAGCCCGCACTTTATATTCACCGGCCTGGACAAAAACGGGGCGTATTTTCAGGTAATGGAACTGCTATTCGGCGGCGTGCCTGGGCGCCCTCGCGGCGATGGCCTGGATGGTCATGCGTGGTGGCCGCTCTTCAGTGCAACCCCAATTGAATATATTGAGAACTATTATCCCGTTATTGTCGAACGATACCGGCCCATTCAAGACTCGGGCGGGCCAGGCCTTCATCGCGGCGGTTGCGGGATCGAGAAAGTCTACCGTGTTTTAGAACCGGGCGAGATTTCAATCCACGATGATCGCGAAATTGTTGCCCCATGGGGCATTAACGGCGGTAAATGTGGCGGGACATCCAGCAAGCATATTCTGCGCAATGGAGCGACGGCGAATGAACGATTGCCGTCAAAGCTCGATAACTTTGCTGTTAAACTTGGCGACAAGATCATCTTTAAAACAGCCGGAGCCGGCGGTTGGGGCGATCCTCTGCAACGCCCCGCAGCAACAGTGGTTCGTGATGTGCGCAATGGCCTTGTTTCCGCCGCGCAAGCTCGGTCAGCATACGGTGTTGAAATCGATGGTAATGGGCGTCTTCTTACGAAGCAGACCGAAGCTCTTCGTAAAGAAATCGAAAAAACCCGCGGTGTCGTTCCAAAGTTCGACTTTGGGGTTATCCCACTCAAGGTAACGCAATAACTTTCATCAGATGGTCCGTACGTAGATAATTCTAGCATCACCTGCGAATAAACTGTTTCTTTCTCCTTCCCGCGACAGCGCCCCCGGTCGATTGTTTAAAACAATCGAGCAAAGATCGCACCAAACTCAAGCGCCGTAAGGTGTGCAAGAAATTGACACTTACGGAGGCCGCTTGAGCTCCCAGTTCGAGGCTGACGCCTCCCTGCTCACCGACTTTATATTCCCTGTTCTCTCGGCTAGGGAATTTGCTCGGTGAATGGCTGATTTCCTGGGCTTGCAGGCTGTTGCAGAGCAACAAATCGGTCTATTTCGACAAAACTCCCTGTAAATACCCTGTTAAACAGGGAATTGGCCCCGAGCTTTCGTCGGCCAAGACTGCGGACACAGCCACTATCTAGCTGCAAAAGTAGCATCGGCTGCCTTACTTAGGCTCGTGCCCCCGCATATCGCACAGCAACAGTCATAAATGTTATGCCACCGTGATCAGGAGCGCACAGTCCAGGTCACTGAACTGCGCAACGTCGTCGATATATTTAGGAATGGGGCTGCGTTAGGTAGCCCGCGTCAATGTTGATAACGCCGAGTTCAAAGCACGGAAACACAACGACCTGGATATGAGACTGTAGGCGGTGCCCAGAAACGTGACCTCGCCGTATGAGGGTTGGTCGCCAGTTCCTTGCTGCATGACTGAAAGGACGCGACCAAACCTGAATACAAATCAGCATAGTTGCCAAACGAGCAGACAGTAAGCGCGTTTCGGTTTGGATGAAATAGAATTAGTCAATCTTATTGACAAATATGCCTAGCCCGTCAAACTGTTTCTCCGACCAAGGGGCGGTGCTGTGACACAGAGCGAAGATATCCGTACGCGACTAGGCTTCAATCTCCTCGACACAGAAACCTTTGCCCAAGGTCATCCTCACCAGTCTTATGATGTACTGCGTCAGACACTACCGGTACTCCGCCACCGTGGGTCAGTATCGCAGCCCGCCTTCTGGGCCCTGACGCGTTACGAGGACATCAGCGCTGTCTCACGCAATAACAAGCAGTTTACGTCGACGAAAGGCTTTCGGCTGGCGACGGACCGGCGCATGACCTTGGACCCGGAAATCGGGCGGAACCTCAGCCGTTTCTCGATCGCCATGGATCCACCCGAGCACACAAAACAGCGCGCAATGATCAATCCGTCATTCACAGCCACGGCGTTAAAATCAGTCGAAGACCAGGTTAGAAAGGCCGTGATTGAACTGACGGAGAGCCTTGAAGGTCGGGACGTTGTCGAATTCGTATCTGAAGTTGCAGCGATTGTTCCGATTAAAACGATCTGCGCGATGATGGGGGTGCCCGCGTCGGACGAGCGCCGCGTTTTCACCTGGACCAACGGGATCTTTGGAACGGACGACCCTGATTTTGCACTGAGTGTCGAGGAATCAAACCGCAACTACCTTGAAATATTTGATTACGGCCTGTGGCTGCTGGGCGAACGTCGCCGCGAACCACGCGACGATCTTATGACACTGGTGGCGACAGCCACGATAGATGGTCAACCGTTGGACCCGGCAACCCTGAAAGGGTTCTTCTCGAACATGCTGGCGGCCGGGAACGAAACAACGCGCAGTTCTTTGGCGGGCGCCATTATGGCGCTGTCGCACAATAAGGATCAACGCGATCTGCTAGCGCAGAGCCCTGAGTTAATACCCAATGCGGTGAATGAGTTGCTGCGTTTCTTTAGCCCCGTAATTCAAATGATGCGAACCGCCACAGAAGATGTCGAGGTCGGCGGCCAGACCATCATCGCGGGCGAACGCGTCGTCATGCTGTACGGTGCGGGGAACCATGACCCTGCCATCTTTGCAGACCCCCACGTGCTTGACGTTACCCGATCTAATGCGTTTAAACACCTGACGTTTGGCGTCGGGATTCATCACTGCGTCGGCTCGCGGCTTGCGATGATGCAGCTACGGATTATTCTGGAAGAGTTGATCCGCCGCTTCCCCAAGTTCGAGGTCGTCGGCGAGGCAAAGTATGTGAAGACAAACTTTGTAGCGTCTATGAAATCGCTGCCGGTGCGGCTGCATTAAGCAAGGCAATCGCTAGCGGCGCTCACGCAAAATCGGCAACTTCACCGTCACTTCTTTCAACTCCCACCCCGAACCCTTACCGTACTGGGCATCCAGCCGCATAACCCAGCGGTAGTGCATCCAGGCTGTAATGACGGCCGAGATCAGCAGGAACAGCGGCAGCTGCCAGACAGACAGCCAATTTTCATCCTGGCCCAAGTATTTGGTGGCGACGAAGAAAAGGTAAATCCACACATGGACGATTAACGACAGCACGATGGCCTGCCGCCGGTAGAGCTTCGGGTTGCCGGAAAACGCGATGGGAGTTGTGGGGCTCATGAGCTTATGTCCGCTTCCGGTTAGAAAGGCTTCACGACGGCCAGGAAGATCACCGCCGTGCCGCCCAACATCACTACCGCCGTGGTGATGAGGAAGAACCACCAATGGAGCTGGATGCCGCGTTCGTAATCCTGGGCCGAGCCGGCTTTGCGCAGTTTGTGCTTATTGCCGCCGAAGTGCGACAGGTAGTAGTCGGTGATTTCGATGGGAATGAACACGCCGATGACGATAGCCAGCTTCAGCAGCAGCCAGTTCTCGGCCGTGGAATGCCCGCCGACGATATAAAGCATGATGCCCGCAATAATGACGATGGGGAACGCGATATGCTCGTAGATCACACCGTGATCGAAGCGCTCCATCACCCAGTTGCGCAGTTCGATGATCTGTTGATCGTCGGGGTTGCGCCGCCATGCCTTAAACACAGGCAGGAGATAATAGGCATAGGCGACCGATGTGCTCCACACCCACACCATCACCGCCGTCAAATGGACGAACCGAATGTGCTGGTAGTAGGGCTGTAGGAAGTCGATAATCGCATTCATACCCGATGTCTCCCCCGTTATCGAGTCTGCGAGACATAACGCGTGAATTCCATATTGTCAATATTATTGACAATATGGAATTTATAAGCCCAATAAAATAGGGCGTTCGCGCGCTTCATGCCAAAGCCCCGCGCGCACGTTCCGGAGTGAACGGCAGGTGTCGCAAGCGTCGCCCGCCCGTCAGACGCGCGACCGCGTTAGCAATAGCTGGTGCAACGGGCGCCACACCCGCCTCGCCCACGCCCGAGGGGGGAAATGCGGTGGGGATGATTTTCACGTCGATAGCGGGCACATCGGCCATCTGGGTGACGCGATACGAATCGAAGTTCGCTTCGCGCACTTCGCCTTTGTGGATATTGATTTGCTCATGCAATGCCGCACCCAAGCCAAACAAAATGCTGCCTTCCATCTGTGCGACGATATTGCCGGGCTGTACGGCGACACCCGCATCGATCACGGCCCAGATATGATGTACTTTGATTTTGCCGGACTTCTGATCCAGTGACACCTCGGTCACCATGGCCACATGGCTGGAGAGCGCATCGGAATAGGCGAAACCCAAAGCGCGGCCCTTGCGCGGCTTCGCCCAGTCCGCCATCTCAGCGACAGCGCGGATCACAGCGGCGGCGCGCGGCTCTTTGTCCAAGAGACTTAAGCGGTACTCGACCGGGTCGGCACCGCGTAAACCTGCAATTTCATCCATCAGTGTTTCGATGGGCAGCTTCATATAGCTCGCGGCCACACCGCGCCAGGCGCCGACACTTTTGCCGCGCTCATCGCGTACCCATTCCACACTTTGCGCGGGCACGGCGTAAGGAAACGTGCCGCCGCCCGCCGAGACGGGGTCGCGCCCCTTGTAGCGTTCGAACGTCTCGGGCTCGATGCGGGCGTAAACCGAGGCGCACACCAAACGGTGCCACCAGCCGGTGATGTTATTGTTCGCATCCAGCCCGATTTCGACGCGTTGCGCGCTTAAAGGCCGGAAGGCGTCGGCGCGAATATCATCCTCGCGGTCCCATAGCACTTTCACCGGGCGGCCCGGCATTTCTTTGGCCAGCAGCGCTGCGTCGATGATTTCAGGCCCGTCGGTGCGGCGGCCGAACCCGCCCCCTAACAACGTCGAATGAATTGTCACCTTGTCCAGCGCCAGTCCTAGCGCATTGGCGCAGAGGTACTGCATAATCTGCGGCGATTGGTTGGACAGCCACGCCTCGGCATGATCGCCGTGGTGAATGATAGTGGCGTTCAAGGGCTCCATGCAGCTGTGCGCCACATGATCGCTGGTGAACTCGGCCGTCAAAACCTTGGCAGCAGATGCATTAGCGGCCAGCGCATCGCCCTTATCGACCATCTTGATATGGACCGCGGCCTTATCTCGTGCGACCTCGGTATAGGCTGCGGAGACGCCTGTGCTGTCGTAGGCGCGGGCTTTGGCGGCATCGGACCACGTCACACGCAGCGCCAACTTGGCTTTCTGTGCGGCCCAGTGGTTGTCGGCAATGATGCCCACGCCATAGGGTAATTCCACAATCTTACGCACGCCTTTGATGGCCCGCGCATCCGCATCATCAATGCTGACTGGCTTTTCGCCTTCTACCGGCGCGCGCAGTACCACGGCATGCAGCATATCAGGTAGTTGAACATCAATACCGTACTGGGCCGAGCCGTCGGTCTTTGACGGCACATCAACGCGTTGCACGTCGTGGCCGATATATCTGCAATCAGAAAGCGGCTTTAAGTCGGCAGGCGTAATGACGGGCAGCGTGCCGGGTACTTTTAAACTGCGCGCCAATGCGCCGTAACTCAGGCGTTTGCCGGATTTCGCGTGCACCACCACGCTCGGTTCCGTGGACAATTCGGCCACAGGCACATTCCAGCGCGCGGCTGCGGCCATCAGCAGAATGTGACGCATCTGCGCACCGATGATGCGGAGTTGCTGATAGTACCCCTGCACTGTCCGACTCCCAACAGTGCGCATGGTGTCGAAGAGGGCCGCGTTGCCATAAATTTTAGGGATCACAGGCGCATCAATGATCCGAACATTGGCCCAATCGGCGTCCAAGTCCTCGGCCAAGATCAGCGCCAGCGCTGTGCGCGAGCCTTGGCCCATTTCGCTGGCCGGCGAAACGATTCTGATGATGTTATCAACGCCAACTGTCACCCACGCACTGGGATTTTGAACGGGAGCGGGTGGCGTTTGGGCAACCGCGCCAAACGACACCAGGATGCTAAGGCTGCCGGCCTGAGCCAGGAATGTACGGCGCGAGAACGTCATGCCGCACCTTTTGTTGAATGAGAAATAAGGTTCGCCATGCGCGCTGGCTCTCCGTTGAGAAACAGGCGCATATTATTCTCCAACAGCGGCAGCAATGCTTCGATAACTTGCGCATGAAAGCCGCCCAAGTGCGGTGAAATCAGCACATTGGGCAATGACCACAGTTTATGACCCTGCGGCAGCGGTTCCGTGGCGGTCACATCCAATGCCGCTCCTGCAATCGCGCCCTGCTCCAAGGCCGCGATGAGTGCGGGTTCGTCCACCACCCCCCCGCGACCCGCGTTCACGAGGTAACTTGTGGGCCGCATGGCTGCCAAAACTTCGGCGTTGATCAGTCCCATGGTGCCTTGCGCGGCGGGAGCCAGGACCACCAGAAAATCCGACTCAGTAGCGGCTTTGGTCAGGTCGCTGCGCTTATATATATGCGCGAATCCGGGGGCCGAGGCGCGGCTGGCACTCACGCCCGTCACGCGTAAACCAAGAGCAGCGCACTTCTGCGCCAAGACTTCGGCAATCGCCCCCACGCCGACGATGCATACGGTTTTGCCGCCCAGCAGCACAGGCGCAAAGCGCTGCCACTTTTGCGCGGCCTGGTGGCGTACGAGTTTGGGAACATCGCGCGCCAACGCGAACATAAGTGCGAGCGCGGCTTCGGACACCGGGCCTGCCTGCAAGCCGTGGCTGTTAGTGACGATCACATCATCACGTAGCGTTGGCCGCCCGATAACGCCGTCGAGGCCCGAGCCCAGCACATGTATCCATTTCAACGCTTTGGCATCGCGTAACGTGTCGTCGGTGATCAACGCACCGAAGGTGAGCAACACCTGCGCATCTTTAATGTACGGCCCCGCTTCGCTGTGATGGCCGGCGGTGTTGATATTGAGATCGGGGAAGCGTTCGGCCAGCGTCCGTCCCAACCGCCCGCCCGGATTGTTGGACGGCGACAGCACGATCAACACGTTAGCTTGAGAGACCATGGGCTTGCGCGTTCATGCAGGCCGCAACAGGCCAGAGCCAGTCTTAAATGCAATGGCGTCACGCGCGGCGACATCCAGGCCCTCATACGTTTCCAGGTTCGTCGTGGTCGCTTCAACGAAATTGAAGGGCGCGAAGGGCACATCGCTGCCGTACACAAGACGATCCGCACCGACCACTTCGATGGCGGCCTTTAACGCGCCGGGGCTGGCTGATACTGCGGTATCGTAATAGATGCTGCGCAGATAATCCTTCACTGAGCGCCCGCGCGCACGGAACGCCGCGTACACCGGCCGCGGCGATACTTCGATCATGCTTAAGCGCCAGGCGATATACGGTAAAGCTCCGCCCAGATGAGAGGTGACCAGTTTGACGTTGGGTATGCGATCCAAAACGCCCGTAAAAATCAAATCTGCCACGCAGCGAGTCGTCTCGAATACAAACTCCAGCACTGGGGCGGGTAATGACAAGCTCAAGTCATCCACGCCCTTCGGCAGGTTGGGATGCAGGAAGGCCACCATCTTACGGCGGTTAAGCTCGTCTAGCACGGGCGCGAAATCGGGGTGACCGATATACTTGCCGCCGTAATTGGTCATCAGGCACACGCCGTCCAATTTCAGCTTGGCGATGCGCTCGATCTCTTTCAGGGACGCATCAATATCGGGCAGAGGCAGTGAGCCAAAGCCTCCGATGCGCTTTGGGTATTTCTTGCGTAAGTCCACGATTGCATCGTTGGTGCGCACGGCGAGGTTATTAGCGAATTTTGCATCGCCGAAGTACACACCAGGCGCCGAGATCGACAGCAGCGCTTTAGCCACTCCAAGAGTATCCATACTCTTCAGCATGGTTTCGGGTGTCCAGGCGGGCAATGGCACGCCACCTGCGTCGTTGACGCCGACCGAAGCCAGCATATCGCGGTAAACATCTGGGATAAAATGGTGGTGAAAGTCGATACGGTCAGCGCGCGGCTCGGCTTGCGCTGCCTGTGCGGACCGCGCACGCGCGTAAGTGACGCCAGCAGCCGCAAAGCTAAGGAGGGCGCGTCGTGATGTACGGGTTTGGTTCATCACCGCGGCCCTCCCTGAACGTTGAGTACGACTCTGAGCTTACGCCCTTCGGTTTAGAACTTCACCTGCGCTTGAATCGCAATCGTGCGTGGCGGATCGACCGCACGTTGGCGAGCATCTGTCGCCAAACCCACCGCCGGGTTTGCAGCCAGCGACGCGGCCCCTGAGAAAGTAAAGTTGCGGATATCAGTGAGATTGCGCCCCAAGAGCGCCACTTCCCACACGTCTTTTTCATCCACGACGGCGATACGCGCATCAAGCTTCACGAAGCCGCTTTGATAAGACATGGGATCGTTGGCGGGGTCCATACGGGCCGAGCTGCGGAAAGCAGCCGTCGTGCCGATATCAAGCTTGGTCCCGGCTGTAAACGGCGCGGTATAATGTAGCGTCGTTGTGCCTGCGATCTTCGGAATGAACCCCAAGCGCACACCGGTCAGATTGCATGATAGTGCCGCCGCATTGGTGGGGGCCTGACCGGTCGCACAGGGCCCTGCGGGATAGCTTGTGTACTTGGCCGTCGGTGTCCAAGCAAAGCTTCCTTCCAGCTTGAACTCATCGCTCAACCGGACCTGACCATCGGCTTCGATCCCACGAGCCTTCGCCGCACCGGCATTGCCGGTATAGAAGGCAAAGGACGTTGTAGACGTCGTATTGATAGCCACTGATAGCTGGAGATTCTTATAGGTCGTTTCGAAGGCGGCAACGTTCAGGGTCGCGCGGCCATCGAACGAGGCCTTTGCACCCAACTCGAAGGATTCTGACGTTTCAGGATCGAACTTGAAACTGTTCGCAAGCGCGTTGGAGATGGCGCCTTGAAAGCCACCCGCCTTTGAGCCGTGTGAATAAGACCCGTACAGCATCACGTCGTCTGTGGGCTTGTATTGCAGGCTAATGGAAGGATCGGTGTGATTTTCCTTGAACTCGTTATGGATGGTGCGCGCCAGCGTTCCCACCTGCTGCGAGACAGCCAATGGGCCAGAGTACAATGCGAAATCGCCCACCTTCTGTTCTTCTGTGTAACGTAAGCTGCCCAGTACGTCGAACTGTTCGCTCAGAGTAGCGGTGAACTGACCATAAACCGAGTGCACTGTGCTCTTTTGGTCAAAGGGCCGGAAACTTGACGCAGCCGGCGTAGCTACGATGCCGGTCGCGCGGCGTTCATGCAGCTTCGAATTATGCCAGTAACCACCCAGCACAAAGTCGAAATCACCGTCAGTCGGCGACAGCAAACGTAATTCCTGTGAGGTCTGCTCAAAATCCTCCTGGAACACAGCGTAAGCGAGATCTTTCTCGATAAAGTCCGCATCTTCGCGCTGGTCGCTGTTGTAATTCGAATATCCGGTAATCGACGACAGTGTAAAGTCACCCAGCTTAATATCCACGTTAGCCGCAACGTTATCGGTTTCAACATCATCGAACTCTGGGCCGAAGAATGGGCTGCCTGTTTCCTTGACCAGATTGAGCGGGCGATTGGCTATGGCCGAAACAATCTGGAACACATTGCCTTTGACGTTCAAGTCAGTGTGTTCGTACTTCAGTGTGGCATCAACCATGTCCGTGACATAGCGTGCGGTAATGCGGCCTACCGTTTCCTCGCGTTGCGGTTCATCACGACTTGCCAGCGTATTGTAGACCCACCCGTCGTAATCACTGTATTTCCCAGCCACACGCACACTGAAGTTTTCAGACAGCGGCAATGTCGCCGCAGTTTCCACTTTTGCGCCATTCAAATCGAAATCGTATTCAGCCCGGACATAGCCTTCCATCTCGGTCCCCGGGCGCTTGGTAATAATGTTAATG
>JAEUKL010000066.1 GCA_016793005.1 Rhodospirillaceae bacterium
ACCGCACACCTGCATGGCGCGCGTGAAAAAGCGCGAATACAGCAAGTGCAGCACGGCGTGTTCCACACCGCCGATGTACTGGTCCACCGGCAGCCACTTCATGGCCTCGGCTTTATCGAACGGCTTATCCTCGGTCTTGGGCGAGCAGAAGCGCGCGAAGTACCAGGACGATTCAATGAAGGTGTCGAAGGTGTCTGTTTCGCGCTGGGCCGCTTTGCCGCAGGTGGGGCAAAACACGTTCTTCCAGGTCGGGTGACGGTCGAGGGGATTGCCCGGCTTATCGAAGGTCACATCATCGGGCAGTTTTACCGGCAAGTCTTTGTCGGGGACCGCAACAGGCCCGCAGGTTTCGCAGTGAATGATCGGAATCGGGCAGCCCCAATAACGCTGGCGTGACACACCCCAGTCGCGCAGACGGTACTGAATGGTGCCTTTGCCCTGGTTGTTTTTCTCCAACTCTGCGATGGCGCGCGACTTTGCATCGTTCACGCCAAGGCCGTTCAAGAACTGCGAGTTCACAATCACGCCGTCGTCGGTGAATGCTTCGTTGCCCGCTTCCAAACGAGCCGCGAACGAAGCTGCGTCCTCATTCTTCGGCGCCACAACGCATTTCACGGGCAGCTTATATTTGCGCGCGAATTCCATGTCGCGCTCATCGTGGCCGGGGCAACCGAAAATCGCACCCGCTCCGTATTCCATCAGCACGAAGTTCGCTACAAACACCGGTACGCTCATGCCCGGTACAAACGGATGCTTGGCGCGCAAGCCCGTATCAACACCCTTCTTCTCAGCGGCTTCGATGGTGGCGGTGGATGTGCCTGCGCTTGAGCATTCGGCGATGAATGCTGTGAGCGCGGGATTCTTCTCGGCCAAGGTCGCAGCCAATGGGTGTTGCGGGGAAATGGCGCAGAACGAAGCGCCAAATAATGTGTCAGGACGCGTTGTGAACACTTCCAACGACTGACCCAAATCAGACCCATCAGCGTTCATCAGCGGCCAGAAAACGCGCGCGCCCTCAGACTTTCCAATCCAGTTGTGTTGCATCAGGCGCACTTTGTCGGGCCAGCGCTCCAAGCCTTCCAGGGCCTGCAGCAAGTCTTCGCTGAAGGCCGTGATTTTCAAGAACCACTGATTCAACTTGCGCTGTTCTACGGCGGCACCCGAGCGCCAGCCTTTGCCGTCGATCACCTGCTCGTTGGCCAAGACCGTGTGCTCAACCGGATCCCAGTTCACCCAGGATTCTTTGCGGTAAGCCAAACCAGCTTTCACAAAATCCAGGAACATCTTCTGTTCGTGTTTGTAGTACTCAGGCTCGCAGGTGGAAACTTCACGTTCCCAATCCAGCGACAAACCCAGCGGATAGAACTGCTCGCGCATCACTTTGATGTTTTCGCGCGTCCACTTGCCCGGATGAATGCTGCGCTCTAACGCGGCGTTCTCCGCCGGCAAGCCAAAAGCATCCCAGCCCATGGGGTGCAGGATGTTGAAGCCTTGCGATTTCTTGAAGCGCGCCACCACATCGCCCAGCGTGTAGTTGCGCACGTGGCCCATGTGAATGCGTCCCGACGGATAGGGGAACATCTCAAGGACGTAGTATTTTTGCTTTGCGGAATTTTCTTCGGCTTTAAAGCAGCCGCGTTCCGTCCAGACCTTCTGCCACTTCGCTTCGGTTTCGCGGACGTTATAACGCTCTTCGACAGCAGCCATCTCGATTACTCAAATAACATCCTCAAGGCCATCGGCATGCGGTGAAGGCGAAAGCCGATGCCGGCCGAGGATGAAGAAGTAATCCGCTTTCGCTGTATTATTTGAGCATCGCGCTATCCGAAAACCGGAGTCCACTTTTCGGCGCGATGCTCTGTTTATGTTGACAAGGGTTAAGCAAAACCCTGCTGGCGTTAGCCGTTCTCGGCAACCGCTTGAAGTCGAAGCTGGCGCGCGCGCGTCAGCACAGCATCTTCAAACTCGCGAGAAACGTCTGCGCCTACGGGCGCATCGTTCCAGCGGCCAGTGCCGTCGTTGGTCTGACGGAACACAGATACTTTCAAGCCATCGGCGCGCAGCGTGCGGCCCAAGATATATACGTTGACCTTAAAGCGCTCTTCCGGAGTTTCCGGCGGCGCGTACCACTCGGTGATGATGACGCCACCAAAGGGATCAACCGACGCCAAAGGCAGGAATGAAAGCGTGTCCAGCGACGCGCGCCACAGGAAGGCGTTCACGGCGACGGCGCCGTCGCGGCCTTCCTTGTCGCTGCCGAACAGGTTGATGTTGCCGATGCCACCTTGGCTGAAAATCGTTTCCCGTTGTTCAGCGTCGCCGGGGCTTTGCGCGCGGTAATCGGGCGAGGTGCGATAGCTGTCGGACGATCCGCTGCTGCCGCAGGCAGCCAGGGCCAGCGATAGAATCGCGCTCGCTAAAATCACACGGCCGAGCACGGCAGTTTTACGGAGTCCGCTCACGCGCATCATGAAGGTCATGGTTGGGATCTTGATTCCTGTAAGAGGGCGCACTTTTGCTTTTGATAGACCCAAAAACCTACCAGAAGCAGGGCCCAGGGGGCCGGATGTTATAGCCAACGCAAAAGGCCTTGCGAAGCCCCGTTAAGCCTCTGAGGCAAAAGTCTTTTTTAATTGTGGCGGAAAGCCAGTCCCAGGGGCCTAAAACCTGCCCTTTCATCAAACCGTCATCCAAACGTCACCATAACTGTAACACACGCTTCTTATGGTGCGCCGCGATAGCAGGGGTGTTGGCCCTCCCCACCCGGAACCACGGGGATCGGGGGGTCAAACAAGTCAAAAAAACCTAAGGAGCGTCCTGATGAAAAAGCTGTTCGCCGCGACCACGGCGTTGATGTCGGTTGCCATGATGGCGCCGGCGATGGCCCAAGAAAGCCCGATCAAACTGTCCCTCGGCGGCAAGCTGCGCCACTTCTTTTGGGTGGCGGACCAGGACGAATTGGCGACCGAACGCTTGAACACAGCCGGTATGTCGACGGACGCCGAATTCTACCTGACCGGCGAAGTGACGCTGGACAGCGGTCTGCGCGTCCGCGCGGTGATGGAAGAAGAAGCTGAATCCCGCTCTGACCGTAACGCCGACGAAGCCTACATCGACTTCCGCGACACGTGGGGCCGTTTCCGTATCGGTGAAAAAGAAGGCTGGAACTCATCGTTCATCGGCGACCCGATCCCGGAAGCTTTTGGCACCACCGACGAACGCATCATCGGCGAAATGGCGATTAAATCACGCAACGGCGTAACCATTACCGACGCCATGACCTTCAAGCGCTATGTGTCCGACTCGTTGGGCATCATGTACCAAACCCCTGAAGTCAACGGCTTCCAGGCTGGTATCGCTTATCACCCGACGGTGGGCGACACCGAAGGCACGTTCGATGCGGCTACGGCGCGCAATAACGCGGTTGATGTCTCGGGCCGTTGGCAGGGGACATTCGGTGAAACCCGCGTTCGCGTGGGTGGTGGCTACTTGAACATCGATAGCCGCAAAACGGCCCCGTTCAATGACGGCATCGAAGCCTTCAACATCAACACTACCGTCACGGTCGGCCAAATCAGCATCGGCGGCACGTACATGGACGTGAACCCGGCCAACAGCCTGGACGAAGAAAACTACAACATCGGCATTCTCTGGAAGGGTTATCCGTGGAGCTTCTCGGCGGACTACTACCTGGGTAAGCGCGATGCGACCGTGAACCCCGTCAATCGCGAAAAGTCTGAAATCTACCGCGTCCAAGCCGGCTACAAAGTTGGCCCCGGTATCGATGTCGGTGTAATCGGCTTCATCACCGATCAAAAGACGGGCCGCGCCACGGCCGCTGCCGCCGCCCCCGTGAAGTGGGATGGCTCGGGCGTCGTGGTTGGCACAAAGCTTGAGTTTTAAGAGCGGCTCGAATTCTAAAGCTGAAACAGGTTTTTGGGCCGGCATCGCAATGCCGGCCCGATCAACACCCCCTCAAGCCCTGCCGCGCCTGACTGTTACGGCAGAGCACCCTTACAGAGGCGACCTCGCAAAGGTCGCCTCTTTTTTATTTGCAGTACAAGTGTTTGGCGGCCGTTATGCTTTGGGGTAATACGGACGTCACATGAGTCTTTGTTACGCTTTTGTTTCAGGCGCATGCTGTGTCATACGCTCCGCGGGACGACGTTACACGGGTAAGGGTTACGCTCATGCGCTCATTGTTTCTCACCACCAGCGGTCTGATGACCGCCGCTCTGGCATTCGCGGCCACCGCGCAAGCGGAAGAGCCGATCAAACTCGGCGTCGGCGGTAAACTGCGCCAATACTTTTTCATCACAGATCAAAACAACCAGCCTGGGCAGCATCTCAACGAAAGCGGTATGCTGACGGACGCCGAAATTTATTTCGACGGGAAAACCGTGCTCGATAACGGATTGACGGTCCGTGCGGTCATTGAAATTGAAGCCGAAGCCCGCAATGATCGAAATGCAGACGAGCTCTATATCGATTTTATCTCGGGGTTCGGCAAACTGCGCGTCGGCGAAAAAGAAGGCATCAACGCAACAATCGTTGAAGACCCCGCTCCGCAAGCGTTTCTCACGACCGAAGAAGAAGTTCTGGGTGACGCCATGCGCGCCCGAACCGGCGTTACCGTAAAAGACGCATTCACCTTTAAACGCTATGTCGGCGATGTCTTGGGCATTACCTATGAAACACCGGCCGTGATTCCGGGCGTGGCTTTTGGCTTTACCTATCATCCCAGCACCAGCGACGCCGAAGGCACGCTGGATAACGCCACATCGTCTCACGATGCCATCGATGTCTCGGGACGTTACGAATACAAATTTACCGGCGGCAAATTCCGCGTCGCCACGGGCTACTTCCATTCAAGCTCAAGATTTGGTGGAACCGACGGTAACGAAGCATGGAGCACGACCGTCGAGGTTGCCTATGCCGGTTGGGATTTCGCCGGCAGCTACATTGCCTCGAACCCCGCCAACAGTCGTGACGAGCGCGCCTGGACCGCCGGTGCCATGTATTCGATTGGGCCTTATAAAATCTCCGCGCATCAGTTTCATGGTACGCGCGAACCCACACCCAATGCGGTCCGCAAAGAAGTGGTTGATCGCACGACGGTTCAGGGCTCATACAAACTCGGCCCTGGAATTGTTATTGGCTTAACGGGTTTCTACGTCGATCAAAGCGATGCGGCAGGCGTCAGCTACGATGGCGTCGGAATGCTGGGTGGCGCGAAGCTCGCCTTCTAGGCTATCTTGCGTGACGATGAACACCATCGTCATGAACAGCGGCACTGCGGCCACCATCGCAAATATTAAATCACGCTTGGCGCTGCCGGTTATTGCGGCGCCGATGTTTCTTGTCTCTGGGCCCGATCTTGTGATCGCGGCGTGCAAGGCTGGCGTGATCGGTTCATTCCCGACTATGAACGCACGGTCCGTCGCACAATTAGATGAATGGTGCGCCCGCATCACGTCTGAACTCGCGGTGTTCAAGGCTGCGGGGGGCACACCAGCACCCTGGGCCGCAAACCTGATCGTTCACTGCACCAATCCGCGCGCCGACGAGGACTTGGCGGTCATCGTGAAATACAAATCCGAAATCGTCATCACGGCTTTGGGAACCCCTGCGCGTGTGATTGAAGCCGTCCATGGCTATGGCGGCTTGGTCTTCGCCGATGTGAACGCGGTAGCCTTTGCGCGCAAGGCCGCCGATGCGGGGGCCGATGGTTTGGTGCTGGTCGCAGCAGGTGCGGGCGGGCACACAGGTGCTGTCACCCCATTTTCGTTTGTGCCCGCGGTACGCGAGTTTTTTTCAGGGCCGATTGTGCTCGGCGGCGGTCTTGTGGATGGGGCAGGCGTACGGGCTGCCGAAGTGTTGGGGGCCGACTTCGGCTATATGGGCACGCGCTTCATTGCGACCGAAGAGAGCCTGGCGTCCGACCACTACCGCGACATGCTGGCTAAAAGTACCGAAGAGGACATTGTGCTGACGCCGCATTTTACAGGCGTGCCCGCCAATTACTTAAAGGCAAGCATCACGAACATGGGGCTTGATCCCAGCCAGCTCACGGCCGGCGAACGCAATTTTGACAGTGCCGGTTTAAGCAACCAGAAGGTCAAAGCATGGCGCGATATCTGGTCGGCAGGCCACGGTGTCCGCGCAATCAAAAAAACTGTTTCGGTTGCCGATCTCGTGGCTGACCTTAAGCGCGGATATGATGCCGCGCGGAAAGTTGGTTAGCATCATGGTTGCGGTAAAGAAAAAAACTGCCCAGCCCAAAGCCAAACGCAAAATTGTTGGCTGGCGTGAGTGGGTGCGCTTGCCCAACCTTCATGTCGATAAAATCAAAGCGAAGATGGATACCGGCGCACGAACATCGGCGCTGCATGCTTTTCGTGTCACGCCGTTCACGCGCGACGGGGCATCTTATGTGCGGTTTTACCTGCATCCCATTCAGCGTAAAAACACACCCGAAGTGAAATGCGTTGCCCTGCTGATTGATACGCGCGTGATCACCGACTCTGGCGGCCGGCGCGAGGAACGCCCCGTGATCCGCACGCAGCTGAAAATCGGTAAATCGCGCTATCCCATCGAGCTGACACTGACCAATCGTGACGTCATGGGTTTTCGGCTGCTGTTGGGGCGCCAGGCTTTGCGCCGGCGGTACCTGGTGGACCCAAGCCGGTCTTTCGTGATTCGTAAAAAAACAAAACGGAAGACAAAAATTCGCCGCCGAAGCTCCACCTAAGACAGCCCATAACGTCCTATAAAAAGCAACCGTAACGCCAGCCCATATGTTCTGTTAACACATTGTGAATCAACACTTCTTTGCCATTCTGGGGGCTTGCCTTCAAAGGGCCAAAGAGTAAGGTCGAAATCCTGAGGCGGAGGTTCAACGTCCGCACAAGGTGGCATCGCCACAAGACCACACGCCACAAGACTATAAGAACGACGCGACCCTAAATATTCGCGGCCATCAGATTTCAAGGACCATAGAGGTTCAAGGATCGTTTCATGAAACTTGCCATGCTGGCGCGCAATGCAGGTCTGTATTCACACCAGCGTCTGGTGGAGGCGGCGCGCACGCGTGGGCACGAGATCGAAGTGTTCGATACACTCAAGTGCTACATGAACATCGCTTCGCACCGGCCCGAAGTGAAATATAAGGGCCGCAGTCTCGAAGGGTTTGATGCCGTCATTCCCCGCATCGGCGCGTCGATCACGTTCTATGGCCTCGCGGTCTTGCGTCAGTTCGAAATGATGGGTGTCTATCCACTCAATGAGTCGGTGGCCATCGGCCGCTCGCGCGACAAGTTGCGTTGCCTGCAATTGTTGTCGCGCAAAGGTATTGGCCTGCCGGTCACGGCCTTCGCGCATATGTCCAAGCAGCCTGACGATATTATCGACATGGTTGGCGGCACACCGCTTGTCATCAAGCTTTTGGAAGGTACGCAAGGCATCGGTGTGATGCTTGCTGAAACGCGCTCATCGGCGAAAAGTGTGATTGAAGCCTTTGGCGGCGTTGAAGCCAACATCCTGGTGCAGGAGTTCATCAAGGAAGCGCAAGGCAACGACATTCGCGCCTTCGTCATCGGCGGCAAGGTGGTTGCAGCCATGCAACGCTCGGGCGCACCGGGTGAGTTCCGCTCGAACCTGCACCGCGGCGGCAAGGCCGTCTCGATCAAGATCACGCCGGAGGAACGCTCGACGGCGTTGCGGTCAGCAAAAACCCTGGGCCTCAATGTCTGTGGTGTCGACATGCTGCGCTCGAACCATGGCCCGGTGGTGATGGAAGTGAATTCCACGCCGGGTCTCGAAGGGATCGAGCAGGCCACCGGTACCGATATCGCCGGTATGATCATCGAGTTTCTGGAAAAAAACGCCGAACCGGGCAAAACTAAAACACGCGGCGAAGGCTGACATATCAGCCAAAGGGCCTGAGCCAAAACACAACGAAGGCGGGGCCCGGAGCCCTAAGAAAGTTGTCGAGTCGCCGGATGGCGGATAGGGGTCGTTTGGGCTCTGGCGGGACCCCCTAAACCCTCTTAAATCCAGGGCATTCCTGCCACAAACCACCGGCAAATCGCCCCGTTTTGTGGATTATTTGTCACAATGTTTCTTAACTTACGGGAAACGGTGGCCTTGGTATTGCTGCGGTTGGCCGCCTGTGGATAGTGTCGCCGCAAAGGTTAATGTTGCGATGTCTGCGTTGAAATCAGCCGTTTTTGGGATTGCCGGTTTGGCCCTGGGTGCGTTGTTCGCCTCGGCCAACGCCCAAGACGCGCGCCTGGTTGGCGGCGACAAGACGGTTGCCCCGGCCTCTGAGCTTACGATCGGCGCCATGACACCCGCTTATGGCATGGTCACGTTACCGCTCTCAGCCACGGATCCCGTTTCTTACGGTCTGGCAGGCACATCAACGCTGATCCAAGATTTTGCGGCGCGCTACTCGACGTCCATCTACGGCGGTGAGTTCGGCGTCTTCGCGCGCTATGCGGACCGCCCACTGATGTGGGCGCCAGAAACATCGTCTGCGTTTAATTTCGGCGCATCGGTGGGCTATGCGGGCTTTTACCTGCAAGGCGCGTTTACGGGCGTGAACGATAATGTGCTGATGCACAACTTCCAATCCTGGCAGTCGTGGCAAGCAGGCTTCGGTTACGGCATCGGCGCTTTCGATGTGCGTTTGACGTACTCTATGGGCGAAGGCTCTGGCGCTTTTAGCAACAACCGCAACATCGACAATAACCAATGGATGTTGGGCGGGATTTATCAGCTCAGCCCCGGCATTCGCTTTAATGCCGATGCGTTTTTGGGCGGGCGCTTCTCTAGCCCTGGCTTGGCGTCAGCCCAACCCGGCACCAGCACGCCGCAAGGCACCGGTGCACGCGTCGGCGTGCAACTGCGCTTCTAATCAAAACTTTTCCGCAAAACTGATTCCGGCAACACCAGACGTGCGCGTGCCATTCAGGCTGCGGATCGTGTTCGGCGCAATTCCGCCCAGTGCAATCACCGGCAATGTTGCCTGACGCGCCATCTGCGCGTAACGCACGCGGCCCAGGGCCTTGCGCGCCGCGTGACTGCGGCTGGGCAACACAGGCGATAAAAACACCGCGTCACATTTATTTCGGCGCGCAACCCTGATCGCGCGCGCGTTATGTGCGGCTGCGGTGAGAATGATGCCCTTGGCTCGCTGCCATAGCCGCAGCCCTGCCGGCGGGGCTGTTAAATTTTTCTCGGGCAGATGCACGCCATCAGTCCGCAAAGCGGCGGCGGCCCGCCAATCTAGCGCGATCAAAAGTTTTATGCGGCGTGCTTTACAGCGCGGTAAAACGCGCGCCGCTAACAACCGCCGCTTGCCTTCGTCGATATGGCGGATCACAACGGCGCTTTCAGACGGCAAATGCTCAATCATTAAGCCGGGGTCGGGTAAGCGCTGGATATCCGTCATCACAAACAACACAGGCAGACGGCCCGCCCTTTTGCGACGACTTTTTTGCGCCATGGCGGCTACGGTGGTTGAGAAACGCTTTAACATCCGGGCATCATAGCAACGATGAGCACGAAACCAAAAACAGATGATCGGCCCGATTTGATGACCCATAGCATTCCCGCGGCCCTCCAGCAGGTGCGCAGCACCTTGCGCAAGGCCGCGCGCGCAGTCGGGCGCAGCGATGAAGCAACACTGATCGCTGTCTCAAAAACCCATGATGCAGCGGCGGTCAAACAGGCCATCATGGCCGGGCAGCGCGACTTTGGCGAAAACCGCGTTCAGGAGGCTGAAGCCAAGTTTCCAGCTTTAAAAGCTGCCCACCCAGATCTGGTCCTGCATTTGATCGGGCCCTTACAGACCAACAAGGTTAAAGAGGCGGTGGCGTTGTTTGATGTTATTCATACGCTTGATCGCCCGAAGCTGGCCGAGAAACTGGCCGACGAAATGAAAAAGCAGGGCAAGTCGGTTCCGTGCTTTATTCAAGTGAACACAGGCCGCGAACCACAGAAGGCCGGCATCGATCCGGCTGATCTTTCGGAGTTTGTCGCCCTCTGCCGCGATCAATTGAAATTGCCGGTCATGGGGCTGATGTGCATTCCGCCCGCAGACGAGGTGCCCGCGCCGCACTTTGCGTTTTTGCGCGAATTAGCCAAACGCCATGATGTGCAGGGCCTAAGCATGGGGATGAGCGGCGATGCGGCCGAGGCAGTTAGGCTGGGCGCAACTCATGTGCGGGTCGGCACGGCGATTTTTGGTGCGCGCCCTACGCCGCCTCAATCGTAATCGTCGCCGTGCGATCAAGTGTCTTCAGAACGGCCAGCAGGTCATCCACCTTTAACGCCACGCAGCCTTCAGTGGGCGCGTAATCAGGCTTGGCCACGTGCATGAAAATCGCACTACCTTTGCCGGGTACGATGGGCGCATCGTTGTAGCCGATCACGACAATCACATCGTACACATGATCGTCCCGCCACAGGTATTCGGCGCTATCCGGAAATTCCATGCGCACAAGCTGATTGTAGGCGGTGTTGCCGGGCGCATCGCACCAACCGTCGTTGGGGTCGGTTTGCGTAACGGGTAATTGGGTCTCGGGTTCTTCTAAGCGCTCGGCCCGAAAGAATACGCGTCGCAGCGCAAATGTGCCGACAGGCGTTGCGCCATCGCCTTCGCGCTTTTCAAGCGACACACCACTGCGGCCCAAGGCGCAAGGGTAGGCAACGCCATTGCACATGAGTGTGCCGCGTGTAGGTTTTTCGGGGTCGGGGGTGACGATCAAATTCATAGGCGCAATTTATCGCGCAGTCTGGCGAGGGCAAGCCCGCCAAGATACATCAAAAAAGCCTACTTCGTGTTCTGCATCGCCTTGTATTTGTCGATGGCGTTCAGCATGGCCGAATCAAACCACTCTGGTACTTCGGCGGGCCCGGATTTCTGAGCGGGCGTGTTTGTGGCGCTCCGCCCATACGCATAGGCTTGCTGTGCTGTAACGGCCGCGGTCGAAGCTGAAACAACAGGCGCTGCGTTAGACGCAGACGCGAGTTTGGGCGCCGCTGACTTGTCTTGGGCAGCGGTTGCGGCCGCCAAGGTTGCTGGGGCCAAAGTCGCGCCGCTCGGGTTGATGGGGCCCGGCGCGAACCGGGACCGCGCGCGCATTTCGGCTTGTGATGTTACGGGTACATCGCTGCGCACGGGCGCGGCCATGGCTGAACGGCTCAGCGGAATGAAACGCCCGCCGCGAGCCGCACTCATTTCCGCGGCCGCAGTCTGGGGCACGGCCGCTTGTTGTTTTTGCGGCTGTACGCCGCCAGGCACAGAGTCGGTGCGCTTGAAGCTCGGGAACACGTTGGCTTGGGCTGCGACTTGCGCGGTTTTCACAAAGGCATCAGCTTCATTGGGCGCACCGGGCATGGCCTGTGTTGCCGCTTGTGCAATTTGCTGCGGTACGCGCATGGCCGAAGCTTGCTTCACGGCGGCCGCATCGCGCGCATGGTTCATGGCCGTTGGGCGCGGTGGCTGTGCTTGATACTGCGGCTGCGCTTCAGCTTGCGCCACTTGTGCCGCGGGTGCGGGCAGTGGCGATGCGGTAATGGTGGCCGAATACGGATTTTCAGGCACAAATTCCTGCGCCGCCGCCAACTGGGTTGGGGCATCGGTCAGCGGGACATTGGTGGGCTTGGGCTTTTCGCCTTTCAGCGCCGCCATGGCGTGCCCGCCGATATCGGTGCCGGTGGCCTCTTCGATCACGCTGTCGACCATCGCGGTCGCAAAGCCGATGGGTCCGCCGACAATGGTCGAGCCGATCAGCTGAATTGGGGTCTTAATGGTGTCGCCGGTCAGGTCGCGGTAAATCGTGTTGACCACCGGGATGTGCTGCAGCGGATTGATCAAGTCCAGGAAATCCCAGAAGCTCAAAGACCCGTCGTCGGGTTTAGCCTGGGCTGACCGTTTGGCCGTAACGACCACTTCCTCGGTCGCTTGGGTGCCATCCGCCTGCATGGAACCCATCTGAATGGCCGGATTGACGGCAGGGTCCAGCACCGGGTCGTACACCCGGTCATCCATCGCAACTTGGCGCGCACTTTGGGTCGCCTGAGCCGGTGATCGTTGAACCGGCGGGTACCCATAAGCCGCGCTAACGGCGGAAACGTTCGACATGGCCTTTTCGTGTTTCTTTTTGAAGACACGGTTTTGCAGGTCACCTCGCAAAACTGAGGCCAATTAAAACCTTTTTATATCAATAGCTTAAGTGAATAGAGAGCGCCGGATTTACCCTTTAAGGCAAGTTTTGCCGGGGCGTTTTGGCAAGCCGGCCAGGGCCAAAAAGCAAGGCTTAGAATTAGAACAAATGCCCGCTGCGTTTGGCTTTGGTCAGAAGGTAATTGCGGTTGTGTTCGTTTGACGGGAACACGTGCGACACACGCTCGGTCACTTCAATCCCATGACGGGCCAGGGCGCCCACCTTGGCCGGATTGTTGGTCAAAAGCCGCACTTTACCGACGCCTAACTGACGCAGCATTTGCACGGCCGGCAGGTACACACGTTCGTCGTCGTCAAAACCTAACTGCTCATTCGCATCCAGCGTATCGAAGCCGTAATCTTGCAAGCGATAGGCGCGCAGTTTGTTCACTAAGCCAATGCCGCGACCTTCCTGTGCGAGATACAGCAACACGCCGCCGCCCTCTTCTGCGATGCGCTGGATGGCGCCGCGCAGCTGTTCGCCGCAGTCGCACCGCAACGAGCCCAGCAAGTCACCCGTGAAGCATTCCGAATGAAGGCGCGCCAACACCGGCTTTGATGCATCCAATGTGCCGATAACAATGGCCAAATGCTCCGCACTGCCGTCACGTGACCGGAACGAGACAATGCGCGTATTTTCAGCATCAGCGAGGGGTACGCGGGCCTCGGAGACCACGCGCAAATCTTCGGCCTGCATGCGTTCATAAGACTCAATGGCCTGAACGGTCACGGTCCAGCGCCCATTTGATTTTGCCCATGCCGTCGCATCGTCTGTGCTGATGGGGGCAATGATCGCTGATGGCAGCAGGCACGCGATCTTCATCAAACGAATGGCCGCATCAGCCGAGCTGCCCACAGGTGTGGTGGCGGCTTTCACGCCTTGCGGCGGAATAGGCCCTTGGGCCTCGGGGTTGATCAGCGGTTCGATGCGCTCTGCCGTCCAGTCATCGGCGCTTTCCAGAATGATGGTGCGCGTGCCGGCATCGCACAGGCCCAAAATCGCGGCGCGCTTGCCGGTGACCGCCAAGCGCATTGGCCCCACCCCAGCGCGGGTGAAGAACGGCAGGGGCCAAGTGTCGACCGTCTCGGCGGCGCGAATCAACGACGCTTCACCGTCCCCTAAAATCACCAGGGCGCTGCCCCGGCGCACTTCGGCCAGGGCGCGTTCCACACCCTCCAACATTTCGGCGGGTGCCGCAGGAACAGTCGTTTTTTCTGAGAAAGCGCGCGTCATGGCGCCTATATACTCCTCGAAGTGTTAATGAGCCATGCCGCGGTTTTGATTTCGCCCAAACCTCGGTCTAGCTGTAAACCCTTTGTTTTGATTATGAATCTCGGTCTGTGGTAAACCCTTCTACAGTCTTATTTGGGGACTTTAAGAGATGTCGGCTGGCCGTAGCCTCCTGATCGTTGAGGACGATGAACTTTTGCGCCGGGCGCTGAAAGATCAGCTGACCGCCCAGCAGGATTTTTTCCAGATCGACGATGTCGGGACCGGCGCCGACGCGCTGACCACCACGCAGGATAAGGTTTACGACATGATCCTGCTCGATATCGGCCTGCCCGATATGGATGGCCGCGATGTTTGCCGTCAGCTGCGCACCAACGGGGTGCGCTCTCCCATCGTCATGCTGACAGCCGCCGATTCCGATGATGACACCATCACGGGCCTGGAAGCAGGCGCCAACGATTATGTCACAAAACCCTTCCGCATGGCCGTCCTGTTGGCGCGTGTAAGGGCTCACTTGCGCCAACACGAAAAATCTGACGACGCGATTTTTGTGATCGGGCCCTACAAGTTCCAGCCCGCCGCCAAAATGCTGATGACCGCCGATGGGCAGAAAAAAATCCGCCTGACGGAAAAAGAAACCGCGATTTTGAAGTATCTCTACCGCGTCGGAAATAAAACCGTTTCACGCGAAACACTGTTGGGCGAGGTGTGGGGCTATAACGCGGCCGTCACCACACACACGCTGGAAACCCACGTTTATCGGCTTCGCCAAAAGATAGAGCCGGATCCGGCACAAGTTCGGATCTTGATGACCGAACCCGGCGGATACCGGCTCAACCCGTAGAGTCTTTTGTTTGTCGCATTCGCCACGCCAAGTGGTACCCACTTCTCGGGCGAATGCTCCTCGTTTCTACTCTCTACGCGAAATGTTGTTCAGCAAATCGCGAACGTTCTGACGCAGGTCAGCGTTGTGCAAGCGCCAGTACGCCCGCACCAACTCCAACGTTTCGGTGCGCTGCATCGGATCGTTCTCGAAGCTTTCAGCCGCTTCGCTTAAGCCTTCCGGTGCACGGGCCGACGGTGTTTTGCGCTCGCCTGTCGTGTCGTCGTTGATGTCTTCAAAGAAGTACGAGATCGGGCAGCTGAGAACACGCGAGATGTCGTACAGGCGGCTTGCGCTCACCCGGTTATGACCGCTCTCGTATTTCTGCACCTGCTGAAAGGTCACACCCACATCACCGGCCAGCTGCTCTTGGCTGATGTGCAACAGGGTGCGACGCAGCTTAATGCGTTTACCAACGTGGATATCTACGGGGTCAGGACCCCCGCCGCGCGCGCTAGGCTGACGGCCTCTGCCACGACTTTTCATTGCGATGACTGCCAATTCCGTAACCCAATATTTTGTGTTTAAGGCCGCTGCATTTTTGCAACGGGCAACAAAGTCTAGGTGAACGTACTCGCCTTGTCGCCATATTGGTGTATCAAAGTATAGTTATATTCCAACACGCCCAGGTTGCTCGCGCTCGCGGTGCAAACTCAACGATGCTATGTGTTTTAGGGACGCGGTGCTGCCGCAAATCCTGCTGTGATGGGAAATAGCGCTCGGGCAGTGAACCTGCTACAAGGCGCGCGCAACATCTTCGCCGTTTCATTTTTGCACGCAGTTTCAGTGCGTTAAGAGACGGGTGCTCGCCAAAGGGTTGAATACGCGATGTCCAAATCACCGACCCCACGCCGCGCTTCGGTCGAACGTAAGACCAAAGAGACCCAAATCAGGGTCTCGGTGAACCTCGACGGCACCGGCGTCTACAAGATTAAAACTGGGATAGGGTTCCTCGATCACATGATGGAGCAACTCTCGCGCCATAGTTTGATTGATCTCGAAATCG